>JAJACO010000116.1 GCA_022601475.1 Chlamydiales bacterium | reverse complement strand
TGAGCAAAATCCGCCTGACGGCGGGTAGGATAGGCAGGATAAAATGATTGTTTAATCTCAAGACTTGTTCGACAAAGTGAGATCGTTGCATAACTCAAGCTTGATGTCGTTCAATGGTCTCAAAGTAGTAGACTGCGTTTATGTCGCATAAGCGACATCATGAACAAAGAGGATTCTTCTTCTGAAAAAGGGGATTTGTTTAGATTTCTCTTGAAAGGAGTCCTTTTTCAGAAGAAGAATCCTCTTTGTTCACTATCGCCTTTCAGGCAAACGCAGTTTCTTCATAATGAGTATAACCCTCACTGCCTATCTTGCCCGCCGTCAGGCGGATCCTGCCCATCCTGTTAGTAGATCAGGTTAATACCCACTCGAAACCAAGAATCATTGAAGCATCTCTACTGCTTCCATCTGATTATATTGACGAGCAATATCAATCGGCCTTTGACCATTATCCGACAAGGCATTTTTATCTGCTCCAAGCTCAAGTAATTTTTGTACAAGGTGAGTTTGTCCCAAAGAAGCTGCGACATGCAGATAGCACCAACTCTCATGGCCTAAGGAAGCCTCAATATCAGCTCCATGTTGAACAAGAAAATGCAATTGCATTGCACCTACCTGTCCTAGTTGAGCCGCTATATGGTAAGGAGTCGCCCCTTCATTGGATTGGCATTCAATGTTCACCTCTGCTTCAATGAGCAAGGTCATAATACTTAGCTGACCAAATTGAGCAGCTACGTGAAGCAACGTATTACCTTTAGCATCTGGCATTAAAGATACATAATAATTCTTTGACTCAATCGATGGTGCTGGCACCCAAGTCTTTAATAAAAACTTTATTTTCTGCTTTGTAAAATCTTTTTCGGGATGATTGAAGCAAGCCTGACGCAATAATTTGGTCGACTCTGGATCTATTGTCGAGATAGCAAAAGCGTTGCGACACGCTGCAAAAGCTTCTGATATAGTGTTTCGTGAACTATTTTTATTTTTCAGGGTTTCCCAAAGTTGATTTATCTCGTAGGAATTTGAGGTTTGTATTGAGAGCGACACAAGATATACCTAAGTTGTTTATAGCCAGCACACGTTAACTAAATTGTATTAAATCATTCAAGATCTATTCGGTCAAATATAAGAGATTTTGTTGCATAAACAACGGCATCAACCTATAAAAACGTTTCTGTAGATCTATAAACATAAATTATTGTACTATGAATATAGAACTGAAATGTCATTTTGTATATAGGAAAAGAATAATGAAAGACTTTGTAGCTTATATTGTTAAGAATCTAGTTGATAACCCTGACGAGGTTAAAATCACCGAAATCGGCGGAACACACACCGTAATCCTCGAACTCTCTGTCGAAAAATCAGATATTGGTAAAATTATCGGAAAAAGAGGAAAAACCATCAATGCCATACGCACGCTCTTAATGTCTGTCGCCTCTCGCAACGGCATCCGTGTAAATCTAGAGATTTTAGAAGACGAAACAAAAGAACAAGAATAGAAATTGGACCGAGCAGGATTCGAACCTGCGACCACCCGCTTAGAAGGCGGGTGCTCTATCCGCTGAGCTATCGGTCCAGATGGAAGGAATGTTACTTTGATTCGCTCTAATTTTCAAGACTATTTCCGTTTTTTATTGGTATTACAAAACACATCGTCTTATAATCTCCTTCATGGAAAACTGTTTTGTAGGACTTGGGGGAAATTTAGATAGGACACCTATTATACTCCAAAGGTGCTTGGAACGACTCAAACAATCCCCTAAAATTAAAAATTTTGTTACCTCTGATCTATATCAAACAACGCCTGTTGGAATCAAAGATCAACCCTTATTTCTCAACGCTGTTTGCCGCTTTGACACATCCCTTTCTCTCCTCTCTCTTGCAGCCCATCTCCAAGAGCTAGAACAAGAATATGGAAAAAAAACACTCCAAAAAAATGGCCCACGGTTGATCGATCTCGATCTTTTGTTCTATGGGCCACACAGCTTTTCTCAAAATGGGTATACCGTTCCTCACCCGCGATGGCATGAACGCCTGTTTGTGCTCAAACCACTCTCCGATGTAACGGATAAAGTGCCCATTGAGGATGAGCTTTCCTTAAAACAAAGACTCCAAAACTTTACAAACCCCCATCAAGAAATCGTTCAAAAGGTAGGTCCCAATGCATAAACCCCTCACTCTCATTTCAGGCCCCTGTGTGATTGAAAGCGAAGCGCACTGTTTAGAGTGTGCCGAATTTTTAGCTACACTCCTGCAAAATAAACCGATCAACTTTATCTTTAAGGCAAGCTACGATAAGGCGAATCGTTCCTCTGTCCACTCTTTTCGCGGACCTGGTCTCGAAGAAGGGCTTAAAATTTTAGAGAAAGTGAAAAAAACGTTTTCGATCCCCGTATTTACCGATGTGCATTCTCCAGAAGAGGCCCGAGAAGCAGCCGATGTATGCGACATGATTCAAATCCCCGCTTTTTTATGCCGCCAAACGGATTTATTACTGGCTGCTGGCAAAACAGGAGTGGCTATCAGCATTAAAAAGGGACAATTTATGGCTCCTTGGGATATGGAAAATGTGATTGAAAAAATCACTTCTACAGGTAACCAAAACCTGTTTTTAACAGAGAGAGGCACCTCGTTTGGATATAACAACCTGGTGAGTGATATGCGCTCTATCCCCGTGATGCAAAAGTATGGCTTTCCCGTGCTCTACGACGCCACACACTCCGTTCAACTACCGGGCGGGCTGGGGTCACTTTCAGGCGGACAAAGAGAATTTATACCCATTCTCGCAAGAGCTAGTATTGCAGCGGGTTGTGATGGAATTTATGCCGAAGCGCACCCCGATCCAAAGCTGGCAAAAAGTGACGCCGCATGTCAAATTCCTTTTAAAGATCTCCCTATACTTGTAGAGCAATGGCTAAAGATCTATGATGTAATGCAAGAGATATGTTTAAAATCCAACTGATTGTACTTGCTTTAGCTTTGGGATTGGGAATCGGACTGCTCGTTTTCCCAATTCAGCAAAAGGATGTCTTTTTGTACGAGGCGCTCACCGAGCAGAGCAACCCCGATCAAGAAGCACCCGTCTGCACTCAACAAATGCGAGAAAATGTACATAAACAAATTTGGATTCAAGATCAAACCCCTCTTTATTTTTCTATCCAAAGCAAAAACTCCAACCTCTTTTTTTTTAAGGAGCGCTCTCAAATTGAGATTATCGAAGAGCTAGAAGATGTCACATGCGTGCTTCAAGAAGAACTTTTCTATCGCTTTGCTGACGGAACTACAAGCCTCTCTCCTCAAGAAGGTGCCGAACCTTGGCAAAAAACACGTTACCTCAAAGCTGAGCAAGCGCATTATAACTACCAAACACACCTATTTGTTGCAGATGCCGTGCATTTATGGGAATATCAACTCGTCGGACATGCTCCCCCCTCAACCTTTCAAGGAATCGACCCTCAATTAGAAGCAACAGCTCAAAGTGTTGAGTTTGTACTCAAAGCAGAACAGCTTGATTTTACAGCGCATAAAATGCACGCCACATTCTATGAAACAGAAGGAGTGCAATTATGAAAAAAAAGTTTTTTGTATTGCTCTTAACTCCTCTACTTGGTTTTGGAGAACCGCTCTCTGTCGACTCAGAGATAGCACACTACAATGGGCAATTTATTACTCTTAAAGGCGATGTAATTATAGAGCACGCAATGGGCACTCTTTGTGCGCAATCTGCCCTTCTACAAAAAGATGTCGAAAAAACAACCTTCATCGAATTCCCCTGGATTACCCTTGAGGAGCACGTTCATCTTCAACTCAAAGAAGGGGGAACTCTTAGCTGCACAACACTTCAACTAGATCATCTCAAAATGACAAGTGTTTTAACAGGCGATCCTCAAGTGGTCTATACAGATACCCTAGGCGAAATCTATGCCGACCACGCTCATATCGACTATATAAAAGAAAACGGTTCACTGACAGCCACAAAAATCACTCTATTAGACAATGTACGCTTAATCAATGGAAGTACATCCGCTCTTGCGGATAGAGTGCTCTATTACCCTCAAGAACAGCTGGTTGTTTTAGAAGGAGATGCAAACCGCGTCTTATTTTATGATGCAGAAAAGCAAATGCAACTCTCGGCAAAAACAGTGCACGCCAAAAAAAACTCTATCCAGGGATTTGGAGATGTGCGCTTTATTTTTGGTCCTGATGAACTTGAAAAAATTAAAACCCAATTCCACATCCAATGAATATCTTAGAAGTACAGCAGCTAGAAAAAAGCTACGGAGGAAGAAAAGTTGTCGACAGCCTCAGCTTTGAAGTTAAAAAAGGAGAAATTGTGGGGCTGCTTGGCCCGAATGGAGCAGGCAAAACAACCGCTTTTTATATAACGATGGGCTTGATCCGCCCAGATAAAGGAAAAGTAATTTTTCAAAATCAAGATGTTACCCGCCTGCCCATCGATAAAAGAGCCAAAAGAGGTATGGGCTACCTCGCGCAAGAACCCTCTGTCTTTAGAAGTTTAACGGTGGAGCAGAATATTTTATGTATCCTTGAAACACTCAATCTTACAAAAACAGAACAAGAGCAAAGACTGCATGAACTACTTCAAGAGTTGAATCTCGAACACATGGCGAGTAAAAAAGCCTCGGGATTGTCCGGAGGTGAAAGACGCCGCTTAGAGATTACTCGCGCGCTTGCTACAAAGCCCTCTCTGTTATTGTTAGATGAGCCCTTTGCCAACATCGATCCTCTTGCCATCCATGATGTAAAGCAGATCATCCGACTACTTGCAAAAAAACAAATCAGCGTACTGATCACCGACCACAATGCGCGAGAAATTTTTTCTGTTGTAGACCGCAGTTACCTGATTTGTGCGGGCACGGTCTTTTTATCTGGAACAGTGGATGCGCTTGTAAACAACGAAGAAGCACGTCTAGCCTATCTCGGCTCTGATTTTAAGTTATAGTGAGATCGTTGCATAACTCAAGCTTGCGTCCGTTTTGGAACGGTCTCATAGTAAAGAAAAACAGAATTTTGCAAAATCCTAAGACCTTGCTCAGAAACAATAGATTCCGGATGAAACTGCACTCCTTCAATAGGAAGAGTTCGATGCATCGCTCCCATCACTTCCTGCGCGTCGCTCCAGGCTGTCAACTCTAACTCATCTGGTAAATCATTTTCAACAAGTAGAGAGTGGTAACGTGTAGCCAAAAATTCTTGAGGCAACCCTTCAAATACCCCCCGATTTTTGTGTAAAATTTTTGACTGCTTCCCATGCATAATCTTTGAAGCATGGACGATCTGCGCTCCAAAAAATTCTCCAATCAACTGATGTCCCAAGCAAATTCCAAAAATCGCAATTCCCTCCTGAGCCAAAGACAATAATACCTGCCTACAAACTCCCGTATCAGAAGGCTTTCCAGGTCCAGGCCCAAGAACGACTAAATCAGGATTTAGCCTACGTATCTCATCTAAATGAACATAATTGCGTAACACTTTTACCTCAGCACCCAACTGCTGATACGCGTGTACAATATTGAAGGTAAATGAATCGAAGTTATCTACAATCACAATCATGTTTAAAGACCCATTAAGTCCAATGCAGCGCGTATTTTATTGGGGTTGACCTCAATATCAGGATCTAAACCTGTATTCACGCCCTTAGGGTAGTGCGCTCCTTCTCCAAATATATAGTGGTATTCAAGATCGACACAATTTGCAATTTGCCAATAGCAAAGATGGGTATAAGCAGGTGCAAAAAACTCTAAAACAGCCGTTTTGGGGTCACAAAAAACTAAATGAGAAAAACCCGCTCCATGCGGTCCCACTACAGCCTCTGCAGACGCAAAAGCTGCAGCCTGCTCCCGAAAGCTTAAAGAGCTGAGTATACATTTTTCAAAACCACGCGCCTCTAAAATGGGCCAAATCTCTTCCTCATTCAACAAGCGCCTTTTGGTCGCATCACTCCTTGAAATATAGAGACGTTTTTTAGCTTTTCTTTGCAGATTAGGCAGCATTTTATCTCTTAAATAAGCGCACGCCCAACGAGTGGGAACTTCGGGAATAGAGGGTACAATCAATTTTTCAGCCTGCACAGCCGCATATTCGCTCGCATTGATCAACTGATCGCTTCCCACTCCCATCAGCTCCAAGCTCTGCTTTTGAAAAGAGCTTTTTGCCTCAACAAAAAGCGTATTCAAAGAATAACCCGCTTTTTCAACTAAATGCAAACGAGGCAATACCTCATAGATCCAATGATAAAAAGCGCCCTGCCAACCGGCCGCAAGCGTGACAACTTCCCCTTTTACACGATAAATTTTGGGAAAAAATAGCTTCCCGCTAAACCGAAAAAGATCGTGCTCATGTGGCGCTTTGCCATCAATCGACTGCAGATAAGGAGTTAACAGCTTCCCGCTCTTGGTGAGATTTCCACCAAAGCTTGTCGCTGTTCCGTGTGGAACCTCATAGACTCCCTGCTCTGGCAAATCCATCCCCTTTAGTACGTCGCTAAAGCGCCAAAAAAGCTCTTTTTCTATTGTTTTAGGAGGGGGGATCTGTAAAGAAACACTTTTATAAATAGCGCTTTGCCGCTCAATCTCTTCGCTTAAGCCCGAGGGCACACCCATGAAGGGATAGCTCCATCTGCGAAGGAAAATAGCGGCCAAAAAGGCCCCTATTTTCTTGTTGTTGAGTCTGATAAATCGGACAGCGCGCGATAAAACGCCCTTTTTCTGCATTATCTAGAGAAGAGCTCTTCGGATTTAAAGAAGAAATCGATCTCAATACGCGCTGTCTCAGGAGCGTCGGAGCCGTGTACCGCATTTTTATCGATGGATTCAGCAAAATCTGCACGAATTGTGCCGGGAGCCGCCTCTTTTGGATTGGTTGCGCCCATCATCTCGCGATTCTTTAAAATCGCATTCTCTCCCTCGAGAACCATCACAAGCACGGGGCCGGAGCTGATGAAAGCCACAAGATCGCTATAGAAGGGACGCTCGGCATGCACTGCATAAAATTGTTCACCCTGAGCCTTAGAAAGGTGCTTCATGCTCGCTGCAACCACCTTAAGTCCAATACCCTCAAAACGAGCGATGATTTGTCCAATGGCGTCCTTAGAAACGGCATCAGGCTTGATAATAGATAAAGTTTGTTCTTTTGTCATAATAAAAAATTCCTCCAACTTTTAAGAATTAACAAATCTTTTACATAACCGCGCTATTTAAATCAATTGATTTTCTCTTGATTATTTTATTCCAAATACTGTAAAATAAGTATCATGAGTGTACAATTCCCTCCAAACAGCCCCCTTCAACAAGACTTGTTCCTCTCTCCTACAAAGGTGCAGTCACCCGATAAGTTGTTCACGTGGAACGTGCGTCAGTCTCCAGGTGGAACGATCGATCCTACCCCTACAAAAGAAGTCTGGGATAAGATGGTCGAAGCAGGCATGACGGGCGACAATATTTACCGCATTCAGCACACCGAATCTAAGAGGCGTTATATAGGAAGTGCTTTAGAAACTGAAAAAGGAAATCATATAAAAAAAAGATTTTCAAAATACAAGTGCAATACCAACCAGTATAATCAGAAAAAAGTGGCGGGAGACAAACTCAAGCAAAAACTACAGCATATTGAGTACGCTATGGCAAGATCCCCCGACAAAATGAACGTGGCCATTGTCGCGCATTTAGAAGCTCACCCTAATGAACCTATCCAAGAAAAAGAAGAAAGGCTTCACTTATTAGAAGACGAGCAAGTGCTTAAATATGACACTCTAAAAAGAAAATACGGCTATAACCACTCTCGTCCTGCCAACGAATCTCTCCGAGCCTCCTCGGATGGACCGGCGAAAAAAAAGCAGAAAACAAAAAAACAGCTCTCTGCTGAAAACCCCACGCGCTTAATCTCTTCAAGAGCTGCAGCAACGCGAGCAAATGCTCGCATTCAAGAGCTAAATCTCGAAGATTAACCTAAGAGCGTTGCAATAACTCAAGCTTTTTGCACCTAACAACCCCGTCCTAAAGAACGGTTTTTTTGTGCTAATAACCCCAGCTTTGGGTTTTAGCTTTTGGAAGTAAGATGTTTATCAACTTGAATCTCAAATTAACAGGATCCGCCTGACGGCGGGCAGAATAGGCAGAATCAAATGATTTTGTAATCTCAAGCCTTGTTCGACAAAGTGGTAGGCTGCGTTTATGTCGCATAAT
>JAJACO010000115.1 GCA_022601475.1 Chlamydiales bacterium | reverse complement strand
ATCTATAAATCCCTTATTTTTAATAATTAAAACCCGAAGTTCAGGTTATTAGCACACCAAATACTCTTTCTAAGACCGTGGAACAACTCACCTCGCTTGCGCTCTAGCTCACATTGGATAAAACCCAAGAAGAACGCTGCAACTCTTTGATTTTGAAGATCATCACCTGCTTCTCTACAGCCTGTGCAATCAACTGCGTTTCAATACGTACAACCTCTGCTGCTTTGGCACGTTTATCTTTAGTCGCTCGTCGATTGAGCTGATCTACATTCAGAAGCATCACATGCGCATGCCGCCCAATGCTCGGATCCACATTTCTTGGCACGCTTAAATCAATCACAAGCTTTTTAGAATCCACCTCAGCTGTAGAAACCAAAAAACAAGGACTCTTTGTTCCAAAAATCACCACATCATACCCTGTCCACTGCTCTAGTCGCTTCCAAGGCAATGCATTTAGCTCCAATTCTTGCACTTTATGATCCGAGCGATTGCAAAATGTGATGCGCTCAAAACCACGTTTCTTAAAACCCATATACACTTTATAATTGATCTCCGAGAGCCCCACAAACAATACTTTTTTTTGTGAAAGGTTTTCAAAAACCTGCTCGCCTGCTTGCAAAATAGATTCTTCTAAAGAAGGCGATCCACCATACAGCGTAGACTCTGAGCGCACTTGCTTACCAATTTTTAAACACTTTTGAAACAAAAAGTGCAGCTCTCTTGCTAAAGCGCGGTACTCGGCAGCTGTTTCGTACGCTCTTTTTACCTGACCTTGAATCTCTGTCTCGCCTAATAGAGCGCTGTCCACTCCTGCTGTCACCCGTGCTAAATGAAAAAAACAATCACTCCCAAAATAGGAATAAATACGGTGCTCAAATTCTTCTTGGATCTCTCCACGCAAAACATTGAGAAGGTAGGTATGAGTGGCTGCTGGATCCTCGGAGTAGAAATACACCTCTGTGCGATTACACGTAGAAAGGAGTACATAGGATAAGTTGGAATGTGCAGAGTTAGCCGAACCAAAAAGTTTTTGCGACACTAAAGCGAGCGTTTCTCTTAACCGAAGATCCGCTGACTTATGATTGATTCCGATGACCCCGAGACGCATTTTCTCATTTCAATTGGCTTGTAAGAAGTTCTTTATATACACAAAGATTTGGATTATGGACTAGATTTTTCTTAAGCGGTATGATGTTTACATATGGCTAAGAAAAACAAATACGACGAAAACGCTGTTCAAACAGTAGACGCCCTCACTCATATTCGCATGCGCTCAGGTATGTATATTGGACGACTTGGGGATGGCTCTAATATCGATGATGGAATCTATGTTCTTCTAAAAGAGGTGATTGATAATAGCATTGATGAATTCATCATGCACCATGGCGAGCGCATTGTTCTCTCTTTTGACCCCGACTCCTCAAAGATGAGTGTGCGCGATTATGGACGAGGCATTCCATTAGGCAAAGTGATCGACTGTGTGAGCCAAATCAATACCGGCGCCAAATACAACGATGATGTCTTCCAATTTTCTGTAGGACTCAATGGAGTGGGTCTAAAAGCTGTGAATGCCCTTTCCTCCCATTTTATGGTGCGCTCTCATCGAGAAGGAAAAGCATTTGAAGCGCATTTCTCTAAAGGAATTCTTCAGTCTAAAAAGCAAACCAAAACAACCGAAGAGAACGGAACGTATATTGAATTTATCCCCGATTCTGAAATTTTCAATAAGTTCGAATTTTTAGAAGAGTTTATCCGAAAACGGTTGTGGCATTACGCCTATCTAAATACAGGTCTCACCCTTTTTTACAATGGCGAGGCGATCCAATCTGAGCATGGGCTTTTAGATCTTTTAAATAGCGAGGTCACACACGATCGCTTTTATGAGCCGCTCCATCATAAAGGCGAGAAAATCGAATTTGCCTTTTTACACACCCAAAACTACGGCGAAAATTACTACTCTTTTGTCAATGGACAGTACACAGCGGATGGAGGAACGCATCTCTCTGCATACCGAGAAGGTATCCTTAAAGGGGTCAATGAGTACGCTAAGAAAAACTTTCAGGGAGTGGATGTACGAGAAGGGATCGTCGGCTGTATTCTTGTGAAAGTGCAAGACCCCATCTTTGAGTCTCAAACCAAAAATAAGCTCGGAAATACAGAAATTCGCACTCCGATCATGCAAGAGGTAAAAGAAGCTGTCACAGCGCTGTTATACAAACACGGTGATGTAGCCAAAAAACTGATTGAGCGGATCGCTTTTAACGAAAAACTACGCAAAGAGCTCGCCGCAGTCAAAAAAGAGGCTAAAGAAAAACAGAAAAAGATCTCATTTAAGATCCCTAAGCTGCGTGACTGCAAATTTCATTACAATAAAGAGTCTCTGTATAGCGAAGAGACGATGATCTTTTTGACAGAAGGAGAATCGGCGAGTGCCTCGATTGTTTCTTCGCGAGACCCGCTCACACAAGCGATCTATTCTTTAAGAGGTAAGCCTCTCAATGTATATGGAATGAAAATGGATCAGCTCTATAAAAATGATGAGATGTTCAACTTAATGAACGCCCTAAACATTGAAAATGATCTCTCTGGATTGCGCTACAATAAAGTGATCTTAGCCACGGATGCTGATGTGGATGGGATGCACATCCGCAATCTATTAATCACTTTCTTTTTAACCTATTTTGAAGGACTTGTGATTAACGGACATTTACATATCTTAGAAACACCTCTCTTTAAGGTGCGCAATAAAGACAAAACTCTCTATTGCTACTCGGATGATGAAAAAGAAAAAGCGATCAAGCAGCTTGGAAAAAATCACGAAGTGACCCGATTTAAGGGATTGGGAGAAATTTCGCCAAAAGAATTTAAGCAATTTATCAGCAAAGACATGAAACTAAAACCTGTTGAAGTGCATAACTTTTCAGACATTAAGCCAACTCTCGAATTTTATATGGGCAAAAATACTCCCACGCGCAAAAAATTCATCACTGACAATCTCATTCACGAGGAGATGTAGCACATGGATGACATCAAACACCTCTTTAAAGACAACTACCTTCGCTACGCCTCCTACGTTATCTTAGACAGAGCCATCCCCTACCTAACAGATGGACTCAAACCTGTGCAAAGGCGCATTTTGTGGACGTTGTTTCAAATGGACGATGGCAAACTACATAAAGTAGCCAATGTAGCCGGCCAAACCATGGCTTTGCACCCTCACGGCGATGCTCCCATCACAGACGCACTTGTCAACCTTGCCAACAAAGGCTATCTCCTCGACATGCAAGGAAACTTTGGAAATCCCCACACTGGAGACCCCTCCGCTGCAGCCCGATACATTGAAACACGCTTGGGCTCCTTGGCTAAAGAAACCTTATTCAACCCCCAACTAACAGAATTTATCCCCTCCTACGATGGCCGCGCCAAAGAACCGGTGGTACTGCCCGCCAAAATCCCTCTCCTGCTCATGCAAGGAGCCGAAGGCATCGCCGTTGGGATGGCGACAAAAATCTTGCCGCACAATTTTGTAGAACTCCTAGAAGCTGAAATTGCGATTTTAGAAGGTAGACCGTTTGAAGTGCTTCCGGACTTCCCCTCGGGCGGCTTTATGGACGCGTCGGAATACGACAAAGGGCGAGGGAAAATCAAACTGCGTGCTAAAATTCAAATCGCGGATGAAAAAACTCTTGTCATCAAAGAAATTTGCCCAAGCACCACAACAGAATCTGTGATTCGCTCGATTGAGGAAGCTGCGAAAAGGGGGAAAATCAAAATCGATTCTATCTACGACTACACCGCAGAAAAAATCGAAATTGAAATCAAACTCCCTCGCGGTCAATACGCTCAACAAACAATTGATCAGCTTTACGCCTTTACAGACTGCGAAGTTTCAATCAGCTCTCAAGTGCTTGTCATTCATAAAGGATTGCCTTGGAATACAACGGTAGATGAGATTTTACAAGCGCATACTGAACTGCTAAAGGGATACCTTCAAGCGGAGCTTGAGTTTGAACGAGATCGCTTGCTTGAAAAAATCTTTGAGAAAACACTAGAACAAATTTTCATCGAAAACCGCCTCTACAAAAAGATCGAAGATTTAGGCACCTACGAAAAAATCCATGCAACCATTGACCAAAGCCTCAAACCGTTTCATAAATACCTAGCGCGTATCCCCACAGTGGAGGATAGAGAGAGACTCTTATCGATTCCTATCCGCCGTATTTCTCGCTTTGATATCGAAAAAAACCAAGATGACATTAAAGTCTTAGAAAAAAAACTCGAAGAGATCGAAAAAAATCTTAAAAGTCTCAAGCGATTTACAATCAAATTTTTGCAGGGATTACTCAAAAAATACGGACCTTTGTTCCCCAGACGCACCCAGTTCTGCGAAATTCAAGAACTGGACAAAAAAGTAATCTCTGAGAAAACCGTAAAGGTAGGCTACGATTTAGAATCTGGATTTATCGGCACTAAAGTGAGCAGCGAAACCGCCTTTGAATGCTCTAATCTCGACAAGCTGCTGATTCTCTACCAAGATGGCAACTACATTGTACACCCCATTGCAGAAAAACAGTATATCCACTCGAAAACAAGCTCTGTTGTTTGGATTGGAATCGCCGATAAAAAAACCACATTTAGCGTGATTTACACCGACAAAAAAGGATACCCTTATGCTAAACGGTTTATCGTTAAACAATTTATCTTAAGTAAAAACTATGAGTTTTTAGAGGGCGATAGTTCTCTTAAATATATCTCATCGCATACGGGATCTATTTTGCAGCTTTCCTTTAAACCAAAACTGCGTCAAAAAGTGAGTTCTTTAGAATTTAGCTTTGAAAAAGTTTTGATAAAAGGTGTGAGTGCAAAAGGGATACGCATTGCCAATAAAGAGCTTAAAAAAGTTAAAATCATCAATCAAGGAGAAGAAAATGAGTGATTCAGGTGCAATCGGTGGCTCTCCAAAACCACCCGAAGAAATCCCCGGCGTGGGCAAATTACCAGGTGTCAGCAGCGGCTCTATTAAAAAAGCACTCGATACACCTGTCAAAAACTTGGGACAACTCAAAGCTGAATTGATTAAAAACTTAGGCAAAAAAGATGGCCTAAAGGTGTTCAACGGTTTTATGCACATGGTGACTACTATGATGCTTCAGCAAATGCAATCAGCTGCAAAACAAGCTCAGCAAGCAGCCAAAAATATGAAAGCCTCCAATAAATAATGTTTGATCTAAAACTTTTTCTTGGCTTTACACCCGATACAGCTTTTGAAAACGAGCTAAAAAAGTGCAACACCCACCTTATTGGGCTCCTGATCGATCAAGAGGACTATCTGCAAAAAATTGAATATAAAAACCAAACCTATTTAGGAAAACTCATCGCAGCAAAACCCACAGTTGCGCAACTTGAGGATCTTGAAATCCATCTATTGAGCCTGTTGCAAAAACTGACACCTAATTACAATTTTTCTCAAAATCCCCCTCAAGTGATTACCCTGAATGCAGAATGACCCCGACCCTCTGATTGTGAGCGAACAAGAAGCGGGAATGCGTTTAGATACTTTTTTAAGCCAAAAATTCCCCGACTACTCCCGCAGCTATTTTCAATCGCTCATTATCCAAAAACTTGTACTCGTTAATACCTTGATTATAAAAAAAGCGACGAAGCTTGAATGTGGAGATACCGTTGAAGTTGAATTTGCTCTTACCCCCGAAATTGCAATTGAGCCAGAAGATATCCCCCTAGACATTCTCTATGAAGATGCACACCTTTTGGCAATCAACAAACCCCCTGGACTCGTTGTACACCCCGCTGTAGGGCATTGGAGCGGCACTTTTGTCAATGCGCTTCTCTATCACTGTAAACAACGTGCCACCACACAAAATGTACGCCCCGGCATTGTCCATCGATTGGATAAAGACACCTCAGGCGTCTTGATTGCAGCGAAAGATGAAATGACCCAACGACAACTTGTGGAGGCTTTTGCAAACCAAAAAATGCATAAAGAGTACCGCGCCATTTGCATTGGGAATCCCGGAAATCGCACGATCGAAACTTTGATTGGCAGACATCCCTACAAACGTAAAGAAATGAGCGTTGTCCAGGAAAAGGGTAAGCTCGCTAAAACCTCTGTTGAAACGCTCGCTTATGATGAGAAAATCAGCTACATTAAACTCATCCCCTCTACAGGCCGTACACATCAACTGCGCGTCCATTTAAAGCATGTGGGGTTCCCCATCTTAGGTGATCCGGTCTACGGAAATATTAGCCTCAATAACAAGTACGCCATCCACCGGCAACTCTTACATGCACACCTTTTACGCTTTATCCACCCGATCACAAAAGAAGAGATTGAGCTTAAAGCTCCACTTCCGCAAGATATTAATAAGTATATCCAAACCCTCACTCAATAAATGCGCCTACTCATTCAAAGAGTTAAAGAAGCTCAAGTCACAGTAAATACGACAATTTGTGGACAAATCAAAAAAGGTTTGCTTATCTTTTTGGGTGTGCACAAAGAGGATACCCCCGCCCATGTAGAATGGTTAGTCAAAAAGCTGATCAACATGCGTGTCTTTTCAGATGAGGAGGGCAAAATGAACCTCAATCTACAACAAACGGAGGGAGAGATCTTGGTTGTGAGCCAATTTACTCTCTACGGAACGCTCGAGGGTGGAAACCGTCCCGAATTTACTCAAGCAGCACTTCCAGAACCTGCTTTTTTGTTATATGAAGAATTTATACAAGAGCTGAGTCAAGCGCTTGGCAAAAGTGTTCAGACAGGAGTCTTTGGAGCCTTGATGGATGTGAGTTTGGTTAACGATGGCCCTGTCACTTTTTTTCTAGAGCGTTAATAACTTGAACTTTGGGTTTTAGCTTTTGAAAGTAAGATGTTCATCAACCCGAAGGTTAAGTTAACAGGGTGAGCAAAATCCGCCTGACGGCGGGTAGGATAGGCAGGATAAAATGATTGT
>JAJACO010000114.1 GCA_022601475.1 Chlamydiales bacterium | reverse complement strand
TCGAGATCCCCCAACTGCCGGCCACTAAAGTGGCCTGGACAAAAATCCCCAAAAGTTCTTTTATCCCCTCTGTAAATGCTTTTTTAATTTCAGTTTTTTGTGTAAAATCTCCTCTCTAACCTGGAGAGAAAATCTATGACACAGCAAACCCGTAGCCCTATTTCATTTGCCACATATCTGATCAACACCAAACAGGAGTTGCATCATGTACTCGATGCTGTGACAAAGAAAATTGACTGGGCTCCATTTGAGAAAATGCTCTCAAAGGTTCCAAAACGGACGCAGGCTTGAGTTGTTCAATGGTCTCTGTGTGAAAAAAACCTGTGAACGCATACGATAGCAAAGCATGGTTAAGAGACGCAAATCCACTCATAATCTCCCCGAAAGAGCGAATAAAATTCTCAATGGCATTGTCATTGTATTGATGCTTGTGGTTGTCAAGATTTGGCATTTATCGGTTGTGCAGCACGATAAGAAAAAAGAGGAGGCGACAAAGCCTCAGCGGCGGGTAGTGATAGAGAGGTGTGAGCGGGCAACGATCACCGATCGTTTTAATATCCCCATGGCGATCAATAAGGTGCAATACAATGCTGCAATCTCCTATGGTCCTATTCGCAGTCTCCCGCGCACGATTTGGCAAAAAGATGCCAAAGGAAGGCGAGAGAAAATCTTTTTTAGAAAAGAGTATATCACAAAAGTTTCAGAAAAGCTTGCTGAGGAGCTCAATCTCGACCCCGAACGTATTGAGGATCTGATTCATTCAAAAGCGGCGATTTTAGGGAATGTGCCTTGCTTGCTTAAAGAAAATATTTCTGAAGAGCAGTATTTTAGGCTCAAAATGTTAGAAAAAGATTGGCCGGGAATTTTAGGGGAGATTGGAGCTAGGCGGTGCTACCCTCTGGGATCTGTGGGCGGAGAAGTGATTGGATATATTGGACCCATCAGCAAAGAAGAATATGATGCGATTACAGGAGAAATGCGCGAGTTACGCGAGGCGATTTCTGAATATGAAGAGGGGCAAAAACCTCCTTCTATAGAAGGTGTGCAGTCGATCGAAGATGTGCATGCGAGATTGGAAGCTTTAGAAAAAAAAGCGTATCACATTAACGATTATGTGGGAAAAATGGGGATCGAGGCAGCTTTTGATAAAGAGTTACGCGGCTTGCGTGGCAAGCAGCTCTATCTGTCGGACATTCATGGAAAATTTTTGCAAGAACTGCCCGGTTCGGAGCAAGCTACCTCGGGCAGCCACTTGGTGTTGACACTCTCCTCCGAGCTCCAAGCGTATGCAGAACAGCTTTTAGCAGAGTATGAGAGCTCGGCTCCAAGCCCCCATCCAACAGCTGTTCAAAAAAGAGAGTTGATGCCAAAAAACCAACCGTGGATGAAAGGGGGTGGCATTGTTGCGATGCATCCAAAAACAGGAGAGGTGTATGCCATGGCAACCTTTCCACGCTTTGATCCGAACGATTTTATTCGCACGGGAGATCAGGAGGAGGTGGCTGAAAAAAATCGCTTGGTTAATCGATGGCTTGAAACGGAGAGTTATCTAGCGAGCGTCTGGGATTTGTGTGAGCCTTTTTCGAGGCAGAGGTACGTTCGCTCTTATCAGGAATATTACGAAGAGCAAATGGAATTAAGTTGGGGGGTCTATTTGGATTTTATTCTTCCTGAACATTCTCCTGTAAAAAAAGCTTTAGAAATTACAAATAGCGTGGCTGATTCTCTGCAGGTTCAGCAGGAATTTGAAAAAATTTTATGTTTATTTCAGAACGACGAGATAACGATCTCAGCCGCTAAATTGATCGATTTTATCTACCCAGCAGACAAGCCTCTCAATGTGATGGTGACACTGCAAGAAAAAGAATTTATACAAACACGCCTGCTGCAGGTGGCTCAACAAGTGGAGTTATTCAAGTGTGCTCTTCAGCCCTATTTTGAGGCGATTGGTCGGAATGATGACAAGCTTCTGCTTGTAGATCTCTATCGATTGGCTGTGAGGGCAGATGCATTTGATGCACACCTCTGTCAACATTTTGCGCACCTCTCTCTTGAGGAATATCGAGAAATTTCGGCCCGTTTTGTGTCTGTAAAAAATGCGGTAAGATTAATTGTAAAAAATCTTTTTGAGGAGCACGATTTTAGAGCTTGGAGAGAGAAGTACTTTCAAGATTTTTTAGCAGAAAAACGTAAGCAGGAGCTTCAAGCCAACAAAAAATATGCACGTCCCTACATTGAATATCTAGATGGAGTGCACAAAGAGCTTTTCGACACCTTTTGGGAAGAAAATCAATGGGATTTTATACTCCTGTTCCTAACAGGTCAAACAGATTTAGGACCCACACCTTATTTGGAAGCGCTTTCAGGCTGGTTTGACGAGCTTAAAGCTGGGGCGCATCAAGGGCTGAGCTGGGTTTATCACTACAATCTTTTGCAAACGAGGCTACAAGCTTATCCTACTTCAGTTTTAATTCCCTTTATACAAACACTGCGCTCTTTTTCTACACTCGATCGTCCTTTATTGGGTCGCTATTTTGGTTTAAAAGGGTCGAAAGAAAAAGATTTGGCGACCGCATTTTACCCCACATACGGCTTTGGATTTGCAAGATCGCACGCCTTTCGACAAGCAGCTACAATTGGTTCTATCTTTAAAGTTGTACCCGCCTATGAAGCGCTTAAGCAAAAGTACCTCGCTTTAAAAGAGCAAAATCGTGTGATTGGAGACCTCAATCCTCTCACTATTATCGACGATAAGCATAGGGATTGGAAAAAGGAGGGGATGTGGAATGTGGGTTATACTCTGGATGGCAAAGCCATTCCCATGTATTACCGGGGAGGTAGATTGCCTAGAACAGAACACGCAGGTTTAGGCGCCGTGGACATTACTCGCGCCTTGGAGGCGTCGAGTAATCCCTATTTTGCAATGCTTGCGGGGGACTTTATGGAAGATCCAGAAGATATGTGTAGAGCGGCTAATTTGCTTGGATATGGAGAGAAGACAGGCATTCAGTTGCCCGGTGAGTATGCAGGCAAAATCCCCATAGATGTGACTTATAATCGCACCGGGCTCTACGCCCTATCCATCGGCCAACATTCATTAGTGGGGACACCTCTTCAGACGGCAGGAATGTTCGCAGCTATTGCGAATGGAGGCGCTGTTTTGGAGCCTAAAATTGTCAAAACAAAGATTTCAGAAACCGCAGTGGAAGAAACAGAGCCCGAAGTGAGGTGGCGTGTCTTCATGCCTCCAGAAATCCATAGCGTACTTATTAAGGGACTCAAGCAAGTGATCATGGGAGATAAGGGGACAGCGCGGTTTGTGCGTCAGCAATTTGATTCGGCGCTTGTGAATCAGATTGTAGGTAAAACGAGTACAGCCGAGGTGATAGAAAGGGTGAGTTTGGATGGGGAGTCGGGGGTGTTGCAGTTAAAGCATATTGGATTTGGAGGGGTTGCCTACTCACCGGAAAACAGCTTTGAGCCCGAATTAGTTGTCGTTGTTTATTTGCGCTATGGAGATTGGGGTCGAGATGCAGCACCTCTTGCATTTGAAATGGTCAAAAAATGGCGAGAAATCTCCTCAAATTTTTGTGGGGAAGTGAGCACTAAAATAGAGTGAATCGCTGGTTCTCTAGTGGGTCTATAATTTCCATATCATCCGCTTGAAAATCTAGAAATTGTGGTGTCTCACAAGAGGCAGCAAATGCCCGGAGCGCGTCTGGGTTTACAAGACTTTGGGTTGAGGGTGAAAATTGTGGTGTCTCACACGAGGC
The DNA here is from genome assembly GCA_022601475.1 of Chlamydiales bacterium. GTDB lineage: Bacteria > Chlamydiota > Chlamydiia > Chlamydiales > JAAKFR01 > JAJACO01. Next base: position 3,962 of record JAJACO010000114.1, on the reverse strand, counting down.
AGCAAATGCCTGTAGCGCCTCTGGGTTTACGAGGCTTTGAGTCAGGGGGAGGTATTGCACCTCAGAAGCAGTAAAAGTTTGTTGCACCTTGTCGAAGATGGTTGGTTGCATCATAATCGCATTTGGATCTGTCGATACAGGGACTTTATAATAGGTGCGTTCCACAGTATAGCTTACGTATACGGTATCGGTATATTGGAGATCCCACTGAGTAGGAGGAGAGGCAAATTGCATGGGCATTTCCACAATCTGTTGGACAGATGTCTCTGCAATTTGAGATATATCCGTTGTTTGGGCAAGAGGTTCTACAATAGGATCTTCTTCTTTAAAAGTTGTTTGTTCGATTTCTTCGGGAAGCTTAATTTTTTTGCTGAGCTTGTTGTGTTCCTTAAACATTGCGTTTAAGTCGATGCATTGCGAGGCCTCATTATCAAAAAAAGTTTCTTCCATCAAGTTCATTTGTTCTAAAGGGAGAATCTCGTCACCTAGACATCGCCAGAGTTCCTGATTTGGTAGCTTATTTGATAACAAGTCTAGCCCCAAAAGATTTTTAAGTGGCTGTGGATTATAGGTGAGGTGTTTGTATGCAATGAGCAGAGCTGAAATTGAAATTCCGGCTATAGTTTCCTTGGTATTTAATGGAGGATGTTTATTTAAATATTTTAGCACGAGTAGCTCTGCATACGATTCGGTGAAGAGTTGATATAGAAGGGGGTCTTGCATCGTCTCAGGGCTGATTGTAATCCGCTGTTGCAATTCTTGCTTGCGTTTATAGAGATTTCTTTTAGCGGTATGTATGTGTTTTAGTGCCTCTTCTTCTTTTTTTATAAAATAATCGATATCCGTGTGTTTTTTTGGTTCAATCCAATTTTCAAATGAGGATACTTTTTCAGTCAGTTCAAGATTTTTAAGCTTTTTAAGTTTTTTTATTTCTTTAGATTCTTTACTTTCAAGTTCATATATTTTTGTTAGTTCATTATTTATATCTAAAATAGCAAGATTATTTTCTTTTTTATATGACTCAAGCATATATTTTTGCATAGAATCTTTAAAGATTTGAAATCTATAAATAGATTTTTCTGACACAAATAGCTCTAAAAACATTTTTTTTATTTCTGAGTATTTAATGTTTTTAGCGTTGGAATATATATTTATGAGGTCATTTATTCTTGTGGGCGAGTTATTAAATTGGCTGACATAGTGTTGCCATTCTTCTGTCTTTTGTTTGAGCGTTTGCTTTGCCTCTTTTTTGAGTCTTGTTTCTTCCTCTTTTTTGAGTTCAGCTTTTGTTTTGGGAGCCTTGGGGGGTTCAGGAGGGGCGGCCTTTTGAACTGAAGGAGAGGCTGTTTGTTGTGTGCCAGTTTTTGAAAATAATGAGAAGGAGTTGTATGTGATGTTATAAGAGTCTTCTATAATACTTTGTGAATTTTTTATGATATTTTGAGCACAGGAGACTACATTTGCTGAGATCGTGCTCCAATCGAAGGAGGTTTTTTTTCCTGCGTTTGTGCCTGCACGGTGTAATGTTTTTGCTTGGAGTTCACGTTGTAAGGCTGAAGTCATAAAAATACCTAAAAATTAAGTTTAATATAGAAATTATATCATATATATTTTTTTAATACCAGTTAATTTTTATTAAGAATTATTTAATTTTTTATAAGGTTGTTGGACGATTAATAAATAATTTTTTTTGAAAAATATGAGTTATTTTACTGAGTGTAAGCGGGAAGAGGCTTAAAATATTATTTAAACCTTAACATTTTCTGATTTTTATGGCATAATCCAAACATAGTTTAAATTGTATTGTATTATTGGAGTTATAAAATGAGTGTTCGTAGTATCGATTCAAAAGAGCCATTGGTTTTTAATCAAGAGGTGGGTGGCCATCGCTCTCAAAAGGCGCGAGAAAAGACATGGGGAGACACTGCCAAGATAGCGGGCAAAGTGGCTTTATCTATTGTTTTCTGTATTCCAATTGCTATCTACTATCACCAGGAAATTGGGCATTGGGCAAACGAAACGCTGATCAAGCCGACGGGTAGAGCGATAAAAAAGGCGGCTGTTTGGACCTACGACACTATTTTAACTCCCGTTGGCAAAGCTCTATCTAAGGCGTTAAAATTTTTATTTGTAACGCTGCCTACAGCTTTTTATGATTATATCCTTGTGCCATCGGGCAAAGCCCTTAAAACAGCAGCTAAGTGGACCTACAACCACATTTTAAAACCGATCGGAACAGGCGTCTCTAAAGGGCTTGAATTTTTGTTTATTATACTCCCTAAATGGATCCAAGAAAACATGTTAACTCCGCTTGGAAAAGCGATTGAGAGCTTGGCACGCTTTACATATAAGCACATTTTAAAACCTATTGGACATGCGTTGTCCAACGGAGCTAAATTTCTCTTTGTCACCCTGCCTAAAGCGTTCTATCGCGCAGTTTTAGTACCGATTGGTGGCGTGATTAAGCAAGCAGCAAAATGGGCTTATCAGCATATTTTAAAACCCACTTATAAAGCGATTTCACAAGCGGCAAACTTTGTTTTTGTCACGCTTCCAAAACTTTTTTGTAATTATGTATTACAACCTCTTAAGAAAGCGCTTATTCAGCTTACAGAATGGACCATCATTCACATTCTTAAGCCATTGGGTAAAGTCATTTCAAAGGCTCTCGACTTTTTATTTATTAAACTACCAGATGCTTTCTATCACTACGTGCTCGCTCCACTTGGACGTGCCCTTCCAATAGTTGCTAAATGGACTTATAAGCATATCCTATCGCCGCTTGGAACAGCGATTTCATACGGTTTGGAGTTTGTATTTATCACGCTTCCATCAAATATTTACAAATATGTCCTAAAGCCGAGTGCGCGGTTGATTCGCTTTACTGCTAAACTTTTTGAAAAAGCTTTAATAGGAGGCGGCAAATTACTACATAAATATATTTTAACACCTCTTGGAGCCGCCTTGAAATTTGCGTGTGTGACTCTTCCAAAAGCCTTTTATCATTATGTGATGAGACCGCTCGGCCATGGAATTAGAAATGTTTCTAAATGGACGTTTGAGAAGATCATCAAACCGCTAGGTACACAGGCTGCAAGAGCGGCAAAATTTTTATTTACGACCTGCCCAAAGCTCATCTTTACCTATGCACTCAAGCCTGCAGCTCAAGCGCTTTTAAAGGGCGCAATTTTGGGTGGACGATTGATTTATAAATACATTTTAACGCCGCTTGGAGCCGCCTTGAAATTTGCGTGTGTGACTCTTCCAAAAGCCTTTTATCGTTATGTGATGACACCCGTTGGTCAAGGGCTTAAAACGGCTTCTCAATTTGTATTTAAGCAGATTGTAAAACCTGGTGAACGTGCGCTTTCACAAGCAGCAACCTTTGTGTTTACAACGTTGCCAAAAGAGTTTTATGCATATATTATGGTACCCGTTGGACAGACAGTGCGAGCAGGAGCTGTACTTTTAAAAGATCGCGTCATTGTACCAGCCAAAGATGGCGTGCTTGTTGGAGCGAGGATGCTTAAAGAGATGATAGTTGTTGGAGGCGCAGCACTTGCAGAAGCTGCGATTGCTGGAGCGCAGGCAGCCAAGGAAGGATTTGAAATGCTCTCCCATTGGATTGTGCCAGCGCCAACAAGCAGTTAAATATGAGACCGTTGCATAACTCAAGCTTGCATCCGTTACGCTGTGGTGTAGAAAGAGTGTTTGGCGTGCTGAAACGAAGCTATGGCTATAGACGGGTGCGTTATAGAAGTTTAGCCAAAAATACTTTGCAGTTCACGCTTCTGTGTATGTGTTATAATCTAAAAAAGTTAGCGACGTGCTAATAAAGAATTTTTGGGGATTTTTGTCCAGGCCACTTTAGTGGCCGGCAGTTGGGGGATCTCGAGCGAAGATAGTACATATGGTACAGAGAGCGAGAGATCTCTCAAATGGGGCAAAAAGGTTCCAAAACG
>JAJACO010000113.1 GCA_022601475.1 Chlamydiales bacterium | reverse complement strand
ATATGTAATCTTTCCTCGATTTAAAATCAAGTACATATTTTTACTAGGCACTACAAACCGAAAAAAAAGGACCAACAGAGAGAGGGAAAGGTGAAAATTAGATCAAACTGCTGAAGTCAGGAATAAGTTTAGGTAAAGACGAAAAAATAATTCATTCAAAATGAGAGCCCATCAAAATCGTAATCATCTTTTCGAGGAAACAAGCGGGTTTTTCTCGTTTTATCGGTTTAAATCTCAAAAAAAGCAGCGATTGAAACACTCTTTTGTTCCGTTTTGACAAAATGGAACCAGCCTTTTGGAATGTAGAGAACTTTTCCGGGATGCAAAGACACTTTGACAACAGGCACATCACGAAATAAAGGATACAAAAAGAAATCGGGATTGGTGGGATCTATCGGGGAGCTAGGAATTGAATTATCTGAACCTTCCTGCATGTAGAGTTTATCTCTATACTCCGGAGAGACAAGATAAAAGCTCTTTTCACCCTCAATAACAGCTGCAAATACAGCCTCATGGCTATGAAATTTACTCGTTGTTCCTTGGGGGCCAATAAAAAGAATTTGTTGATTACAAAAAGGAAAGATCTGGAGCAATTCGGGGTGATTTTTTAAAATTGTTTGATCGAGCAGCTTCACTCCCTTTTCCTCGTAGAGACTATCGGGGCGATACACACTCACTAAATATCCTACAGCTTCTCGAGAGGTTGCTAAATCTTCAATAAAATCTCTGAGTATGATTGGAGTGTTTTTTGCCTCAATAAAGGAGTTGTTGTAGGTCTGTTTTATTGTGATTTTTTCTTTTCCAAACTTCTCTTTCAGAGAGTCTAAACGGAGCTCGCTTAAATCCCAGCTGCCGGCACCCGTCTCAAAAACAAAAGGAGATTGCTCGTTTAATACGTCTCTAAACCCGCACTCAGTAGAAGGAAAATGACGCTCTTTGCTCACTTCATGGGAGAAAGAGGCTGCTGCCAGAGCAGATGAAACAACTATTTTTAATAGAAAGTAAAAAAACATACAAAAATGTTAAGATATATGTCTTTTTCTATCAACTAATACTGATGGAAAATATAAAAATTACATTTTTGCCCACTCTCGCCGCATCCGCGGCTATAGCGAATAGATCATCCCCACCCCGCGTTCCACGATAAGGCCGGTAGGCCTTATCGTTTCACACGGGGCTAACCACTTTAATCGCTACCGCGATTTCATTTGAAAAATGCCTAGTAACCTGAACTTTGGGTTTTAGCTTTTGGAAGTAAGATGTTTATCAACTCGAATCTCAGATTAACAGGATCCGCCTGACGGCGGGCAGAATAGGCAGAATAAAATGATTTTTTAATCTCAAGCCTTGTTCGACAAAGTGGTAGGCTGCGTTTATGTCGCATAATGAGTATAATCCTCACTGCCTATCTTGCCCGCCGTCAGGCGGATCCTGCCTATTCTGTTAGTAGTTCAGTTCAATCGCATTCTTGCAGAAGCTTAAAGAAATATCTATAAATCCTTGAGTTGTTCAATGGCCTCAATTTCTTCTGCTAACTTTGCTTGCTCTTGACGCAAGGACTGCGCGCGATTGAGCTGCACTTTTAATTTAGTGCGCAAATTAATCCATACTCCCTGTTCGTTCATCAGCTCTTGGATGATTTTGCCTCCTTCGGGAGAGCGAAATTTTGTCTGTTCGATCTCAATATTTTCCTCATAGGTTGCAATTGTTGTGTCGAGGTAATTGAACAATTCCTCTAAAGCAGGTTGTTTGCTTGAAGAACTTTCTAAGTTTAGCCTCTTATTTTTAAAGCTAAATTTCAGCGGCTGGGTGCGCACAAGCTCAAAATAGTTCTCCACAACACTCTCGGGGGCGTTGGCTGCGATCAGTTGCGCTCCTAGTGTAGCGTAAATCACTCTCTCCTCTTCAATCAGCTCAATCAGTTTTTTATAGAGCGCATCGCGCGTCTTTCCCTCTTTGACGACTTGCTTTAAGGTCACAATGTTTGCATAGATAGATCCAATCTCTTCTGATTTGGCCGTAGTACTCTCGGAGAGAGTGAGTAAATCTTGCTGCTTTTGATTGAGAAGAGCTGTATGCGCATCCAAAAGAGAATATTCATGCGCTCTTGCCTCTTCAATAAGCAATTGCGTTTGATTAAACTCCTCATAAAGAATGTCTTCAAGCTCATTGCGTAGCAATGGGCCACGCGTAAGCTCACGGATGTACATCACAAGCTGCATACGTTGTGCGGCTGTTGTTTGATCACCCCAGGGGGTCATGGCAGTGCCCGGGACGCCGTATTTAATCGAGCGAAGTAGGCGCAGATCATCTCGCGTACGGAGCCAGGGAAGGTTTGTAAACATGCGAGGTTTCGCCTCTACCATGGTTGTAGAGCGCAAGCCTGTACCTGTACCCTCTTTTCCGTGGCAGGTGGCGCAGTTGATGTCAAAATACTCTTTTGCTTCGGCGAGGTTTGCTGGGGTGTAGTATTTTTCTCGGATGTAATATAGCTCCTTATCGGGGCTGGGAATGGGATTTGGACGCGCCTCGAAGTAAGCGTGCACGCGTTCTTTATCACTCTCATCTTTAGGAGGGGCAGGCGAGAGTAAATCGTTTTCTTTTTCCATTTCTATCACAACATCATCAGGGTCGTAATTCCATTTCTTGTACTCCTCTTCACTCTCCTGACGCGGCTCATAAGGGATGCCTCTGTAAAGCCAATCGACAAGCTGTACAATTTCTTCTCGTCCAAGCACAGGTTCATTATCTCCTAGTTCTTGAGGAGAAATACTCTCTCCCCATGGGGGCATCGGAGTACCGCTTACGCCATGTGTGATAGAATCGATCGCTCTTTGTTTGGTTAAGTTTCTTAAAAAAACCGGATTGCGTAAATTTTTAGGGACGGGGTAGATCCACTCCGCAATAATTCCATTTCCCTGTCTGTGCTCTCCATGGCATGAGCTGCACAACACCTCGTAGGCAAGCGCTGGATTAAAACCGTTGACGTGCCAGATGTCTTGGAGTTGATCGCGGTTTTTACGCCCCAAAACATGCAGCATATGATTGAGCATATAAAACTTTGTGTCATCGAATGGCATCGCGGGCATGATCGATCTAGCAGTATAAGCGCTTGGATTATGGAAGTGACCCAATAGCCACGCATTATCGCGATAGACACCCGACCAGTTGAGGTGAGGAGCGATATCACGCCCTAATCCATACTCTTGGATATACACCATCAAAACGCGGTGTAAACGGTCTTGATACTCTACATTCGAAAGATCTTTTCTGGAGGCAAACTTAAAGTTGGTATAAAACCCTTCGATCAGTCCGGGGTATTTAAACGCAATTTCTTCAAGAATTTCTCCTTTTGGCTCATGTGCCACAATCCTTCGATCAATCTCAACTGCATTTTCTTGGACAACTTTTGCAAGTTTAGAGCCTTGGATTTGCTCGGGAAAGAGTTTATAAAACCACTCCTGCTGGTTAGGTATTAAGTTGATATTGGACTCAAATCCCTGCAGTTTATGACAAGAGGCGCACCCTTCTGTGGCATAGACAATTTGTCCTTTTTGCACATTTTTGATCTGCGTGGGTGAAACAGGCTCTTCCCACGGCATTTTAGCTCCAGCGTCCCACTCACTTAACTTAATTTGGTAATCCACCTCGGAGATCGCTTTTGTCTCGCCTTTTTGCGCCATTAAAAAGGTCATGAGATCTTGCAGCTCTGTGTGATCGAGTCTAAAATTGGGCATAGTGGAAGAGGGGAGATCAGCTTGGGGCCAGACAATCGATTCTTTGATATACCAAGGATAGCTTAAGCCTGCTTTTGTAAGCTCTGGGCCAATGCTCGCTCTTGAAAATCCGGCAATTCTGTGGCAGGCGTAGCACGCTTGTGAAATAAAGAGCTCTTTGCCGCGTGTGTAATTACTAATTAACCGGTCTACATTTGTATGCATCTTTTCAACAAGAGCTGGATCTTGCGTGGCGCGCTCTAAAGGCTCTTGAGAATTTTTAAATTGGGTGAGCACACGCTCTTTTTGAGCTACAATGTGCTCTTTATTGGCAATCACTCCATTTGGATTCTCTTGTAAAAAGCTGTTCACTAAAAGAGGGATATCATCCGACTCTACAGCATTTTTCAATAGCTCAAGTGTTTGATCTTCCGAACGGACAATGCGCTGCACGCCTTGCTCAATCGATCGATTTTCTTTTAAAAATCTATATTGCCCCTCCAAAGAATCAAGCTCTTCATAGGATAGATTAGAATCTCCTAATTTCTCATTGAGATGCTCTAATGCATTTTGCTCTCCCTCTTTGTAGATGAGCTGATGCAGGGTTAAAAGAGAGAGCAGAGCTTTTCTATCATTCTCGATACCCTCTTCCATTCTTTTAATTTGCGCTTCTTTTTGTTCTGTAAAATAAGAAAATTTATCAATTGCTGACTGAATCTCAACTTTTGTAGATTGATGACACTGCACGCATTTAGCTTCCATCAAGGGGCCTGCCAGAAGAGGTGTTGTCTGAAAGACTAAGTTGTGACCCGGCTTATGATTATACATTTGCGCAAATTGGGGGTCGTTTTCCGCATCTATTTCCGTAAACTGCGGCTTAAATCCCTCAAAAGAGGGCTCATACTCACCGTCATAAACAGGCCCATGCGCTCTTTTAGCTACAAGCGCTTGCCCATTTCCACCATGACAACTTGTGCAACCATACTCCTCCATCGAGTGATACTCAAAGGGGCGCGTTTCAGCTCCAATGAGTGGATGCATCTGCAAAACTTTTTCTACATCAATGGGTTTGCCATCGATATGCACCGTCTTGAGTTGTTCTAACTGTTCGGCATCAGATAAATTTCGCTTCACTTGCTTCTGATTAAGCTGTTCATTTACAGATGGATGTCGCAAATTCGCAATATTTTTTTCTAAATGAGCCCAAATATAATTTGGATTAGCTTCTAATACAGGGTTTCCTTGCGAATCTAATACGACATTCTCATTCACATCATGCGCCACTTGTGTGGGAGAAAAGTGGGGTAAATTGAGCGCCACATGACACGAGGTGCACCGATCGATCACTTCTGGTCCGCCCCCTTCGTTGGGGATCAAAATTTGTTTAATTCCCATCGTAAAAGGAGGGGGTTTTTCGCCTGTTGTCTCCGCTTTGTACTGCTCTAAATCTTTATAGACATACTGATAGGTTTTATATTCGGGAAAAAGCTCATGATAGACAAATACACCTACGGCAAAGAGCACTAAAAAAGCGAAAAAAATGAGCGTAAATTGATAAAAGTCTTGATATTTCATACCCTTTAATGCCTTGCAAAGTTAAGAGTCCAAGGCCAAATCCACCCCCAATTAGGTCCTCTAAAAAGACCCCAATCACTACAAGTAAACCTTGTGTTGTCATAAAGGCTGTATATAAAAAGATCGCAAAATACCTCGAGCGATGAAACCAAACCCCTTCTCCTTCCGGATTACGATCAAAATAAGGGATCAGCGCCAAGCCAATCACGATGAGTGTGGGGATTGCCACACCACCCCAAAAAGCGTTATAAGCGACCATTTCTTGCAGCCCCAAAAAGTACCACGGCGCTTTAGCGGGATTTGTGGGTTTGGATGGATCGGCAATTTCTTCTAAAGGAGCGTCGATAAAAAGAGAGAGAAGCAACACAAGCGCTGTTGTTCCCAAAAAAACCATCAACTCCGCTCTGAGCAGATTAGGCCACGAAAAGATGTAATTTTCAGGACCTCTATCTACCGAAGGAGAAGATCCCTTCACAAGCTCCATCAAACCATAGGTGCGTCGTACACCGGGCGCAAAAGATTCTTTTGTGTCAGAGCGTTGCACCACACGGAATGGGTCTGGGCGCCATTTATCTGGAGCGCGCGCTAAACCCCCATCTTTGCGGATGCGCCAAAAATGCACCCCTAATAACATAGCTGTCAAAAGAGGAAGCACCATCACGTGTAAAACATAAAAACGGATCAAAGCGTCTTGTCCAACTGTTGTAGACCCCAAAAGCATCAACTTATTGATGTTGTACTGCATTCCGGGAATACTGGGCACATATCCAGCAATCTCAGCGCCCACCGTAATTGCCCAAAAAGCGAGCTGATCCCAGGGGAGTAAATAGCCGGTAAAAGATAAAAAGAGCGTTGTAACCATGAGCATCACCCCAATCACCCAATTGAACTTTCTCTCAGACTTGTAGGCGCCCATATAAAATACGCGACTCATATGCAAAAAAACAAACAACACCATCAGCTGCGCACTCCATCTGTGCACATTGCGCCACATCATGGCAAAGGGAGTTGTGTCGAGCCAATCAACTAAAATGGAATACGCTCGATCTACAGCGGGCACATAAAAAAACATCAAAACAACGCCTGTGATCACGAGCAAAAAGAAAAGAGAGGCTGTAATGGTTCCCAGTCCCAAAGTGTGAAAGGGATCGACAACTGTTTTGTGACACTTAACAGGGTGTATATGTAGAAAAAAATTCTTAAAGATCACCTCTGAGCGATCCACATCGTTGTTGGGATAGTTGTGCTTAAAAATGGAGCGAATAAAACTGCTCGGAAGATTTTCTAGCGATTGCAAAAAGCTCTGTTTTTTTTGTCCTTTAAATACTGCCATACTATGCTGTGGAAGAGAACCACGCCTCCTTAGGAAGTTGAATCACTCGGCTTTTATCGACCAAAAGATCTCCAGAAGCGCCTTTGTGAATTTGATAATAGACAAGAGGAAGAGGAGCGGGCCCTCCTGTATTTCTTCCATCTAAATCGTAAGTGGATCCGTGACAAGGGCATTTAAAACCTGTTTCTGCCGAGTTCACAGTGCATCCTAAATGCGTGCAAATCGCTGTCATGCATCTCACGCGGCCGCGCGCCACTTCTAAAAATGCTTTCTGAGCCGGTATAAATACACGTCCCTCAGAGCTGAGCACATCCTCAGGGCGGCCGATAGAAAAGACGCTGGGAGGTATTTTAAGCGCATTGGGGTAAAGATAGCCAAGCATCGCAGCTCCAAGCACACCTCCCACACCTGCAACAGCACCCCATCCAACAAGCCCCAAAAAGCGGCGACGGGACATTTTAGGGTCTTTACTCTTCTCAATGACTTTTAAGCTATTTCGATATTTTGGCATCTTCTTCTTCCTCTTGGCGAAAGATTTGGTATTTTGGATCTTCAGGATCTTCGAACTGCCCCTTTTTTAGCGAGTAGATAAACACAACAAGCCCTGCAAGCCCTCCGATTAATGAAAGCATTAAAAACCAAATCAACTCCATTAGTCAATCCATCTATAAGAATAATTCATCACATCCATCGTCACAGCCTGTGTAGGACACTTCTCCGCACACAGACCGCAACGAATACAAAGAACTTCATCCTTTAACATCGCTGTCCCCATCTCATCGAGTTGTTCTGGAGATAGGGTTGTAGAATCTACTTCATAAAAATGATTGACAGCTCTGCGCAAATTTCCCTCAGCTAAATCGAGATTGAGCAGCGACAAAGGGACCTGTTTTAAGCAATTTGTGGGACACACATCGATACATCCATTGCATTTTATGCACAGCGACCCATCAAAAACGGGAGAAATATGGCATTGTAAACACCGATTAGACTGCGCATGCACCTCTTGTGGAGTGTAGTTGTTCTCTACAATATTGAGATTCCGTTTGCGCACACTTGCCGGCTGATTTGTGGGCAATGCCCACGGAGTGCGCAAGTATGTTTTATCTCTTTGAGGAGGGATTGTCATAAACATGCCGACAAATTCTTGATACGGCTTAGTTCCGCAAAGATCTGAGTCAATCGCTCTTGCAGCATTTTGCCCATGGCGCACAGCGTGAATAAAAAGCGCCGCCCCAAAAGCTGCATCTCCTCCAGCATAAACCCCTTTAACAGAAGTGCGGCCGGTCTCTCTTTCTGTTTTAATCACACCGCGTTCAAGCACAATTTCTTCCTTTTTGTCCCATCCATCAAACACACTTTTGTCCATCTCTTGCCCAACAGAAAGAGCGATACAGTCGCACGGAATCACAAATTCTGAATTAGGGATAAATTCGGGAGAAAAACGTTGATCTGCATCAAATAATCTAGAAATGCGCTGCACCCTCAGCCCAATAATCGCTCCTTGAGCATCTCTTTCTACAGCGATCGGACCCACTCGATTGACAATTTCAACACCCTCCTCTTGACCATCTTCAATCTCAAATTCATCGGCGGTTTGCTCGCTTCTAGATTCTAAACACACCATTGTGACACTATCCGCCCCATTTCTCACAGAAGATCTCGCCACATCAAATGCGACATTCCCTCCTCCTACAACGACCATTTGCTTACCAATTTTCCACCGTCTGCCAGAGCAAATCACCCGTAAATACTCCACACCGCGGATCAAATCAGGCGCCTCAAACCCCTCTAGTGGCAATCCGCGCGACTTCCACAATCCATTGCCAAAAAACACAGCATCATACCGTTTTTGCAAGTCATTCAAAGTGATATCTCGCCCAACTTTTGTGTTGTAATAGATCTTAGATCCCAAATACTCAATGGCAGAACACTCATTGATCGCAATGTCATTTTTTAAGCGATAAGAGGGCACCCCATAAACTAACATCCCTCCAGGAAGAGGCATTTGCTCATAAATATCCACCTGATACCCCAAGCGGAGTAGGTCGTGTGCGCACGTCATCGAGGCGACACCCGCACCGACACATGCCACCCTAAGTCCATTGGATTGAGCTGTTGTAGAACCACGGGAATAACTATATTCAAGGGACTTAATATGCGCTTCTTTGTCCATTCCAAACCACTCGTCTAAATATCGCTTTTGCGCGCGAATAGTGAGTGTTTTATCCACTCGATCTCGTCGACAGCTTATCTCGCATGGAGCTCCACAGATGATGCCACAAATCGAAGCAAAAGGGTTGGGCCCGCGCGCAATTTTGTATCCCTCCAACAAATTCCCCGCATGGATCGCGAGCATATACCCCCGTCCATCTGTATTGACAGGACATCCGTCGCGACAATCGATTTGTCGAATAAAGTAGTCTAAATCAGGAACCACAACATCGTACACTTCTCGATAGATGCGCTTGAGTTTTTCTTCGGACATATCCCCCCTTTTTTAAGAGATTGTTGACAATAGCATATGATTCAGAGTATTTCAAACTTTGGATACATACTTTTTTGGGGGAACCATGATAGACGGCATTTTGATTTTTTGGTTTGTGCTTACAGGGCTAAGCTTAATTTATATCACCTACGATCTCATCGCGGTGACACCAGAGGCCACTGTCATGAAGTGGGGATGGTGGCTCGTGACGCTCTATGCAGGCCCAATCGCTCTGTTTTTTTATCTACTTACATGTAAAGAGCCCATGCCGGGGACGCATGAGGAGTTTATCGCTCCGCACTGGAAGCAGGCCTTAGGATCGATGGTGCACTGCATTGCGGGAGATGTGACAGGCATTGTGATCGCTGCGCTCGTCATTAACTTCTTTACTATCTCGATGCCAACAGAGTTTTTAATCGAGTATCTGGCCGGTTTTGGCTTTGGTTTGTTTATTTTCCAATCGCTGTTTATGAAAAACATGATGGGAGGGACATACGCAAAAGCGCTCAAAACCTCATTTTATCCAGAATTTACCTCGATGAACATGATTATGGCAGGAATGATCCCGACCATGACCATTTGGAATTTGATAGAACCCTCTGCAGGCTCTCCCACCTCCCTCCATTTTTGGGGAAAGATGAGCTTAGCCACAATCATTGCGGGGCTCACAGCCTACTCGATGAATTCGTGGCTAGTTAAAACAGGACTTAAACACGGCATGATGACAGTGCGTAAGGGGACAGAACAAGCGCACGATCACATGGATATGGACATGGAGGGAATGGATCATCCTCAAGTCAGCTCTGCGCGCATGTGGGGCATGCTCATTGTCTCTTTGATAGGGCTTGGAATTGGAATTCTCATTTCCATCCTCGCTTGGTATTTCATGACACGTTGAGCAATTTTCTAGTAACCTGAGATCGTTCCAAAACGGACGCAAGCTTGAGTTGTTCAATGGTCTCATTTCTATTTAACAATTACATAAACTATTTTAGTTTAGAATGAAACTACTTTTTTTATATAATGATTTTTCACTAAATTAACACAAAGTATTAATCATTATGAGTAGCTTAAACGACCTATCTTCCAGCAACATAAACTATATTTTACATTCTCAAGATCAGAGAGAAAACGGAGAGTCCCAAAACTCTTCAGAAGAGGACAATCGCTTGAACCAAGCAGTCACTCCAACTCTTAATGCTATCGCAAATGACGCTCACTCAACAAAGAAAAAAAATGCGTCGGATGCTGGACTAAAAAACCCGTTTCCTAAAAAAATAAAGCTTGAGCAGCAACAAGCAGTGCCGATGGACCTAGATGACGACAATACTGAAATAAGCGGGTATTTTTTACAGGTAGCCATTGCCGATTCAATCTTTCCCAAACCTATCGGTGCAGATCCAGATTCCCAAGCATCATTGAAGAACTTGCGGGTTACTTCTAAAAGCATGAATAATTTTTATGGACAGTTTTTAGCTGACAAAATAGCAAATGAACGGATCTCTTTAAGAGAGGCGGGTTTTAAATCAGCAGAGCATGCTATTAGCTTTGCGAAGCAATTTAACCTGAGACATGTAGACCTTACTGACATTGACAACCTCACGCAGGAGAGCATCAAAGATCTCATTAAATATAACACTGAAATTCAATTTTTGAGAATTAAAGGCGATTCAGAATTCACTAACTTACAGCTCAATACGAAAAAATTGTCTCAGCTTAAGGAACTGCATTTAAAAGGTCTACCGGCCTTCAACCAAGACCTCAACACCCTAACCTCTCTGAAAACGTTGAAGTTAAGCGATCTAAAAGTCTTCAATCAGGACCTCAATGCCCTAACCTCTCTTACAACACTGGAGTTATTCGACCTACCAGCCTTCGACAAGAACCTCAACGCCCTAACCTCTCTTACAACACTGAAGTTATTCGCCCTAAAAGTCTTCAACCAGGAATTCAACGCCCTAACCTCTCTTACAACACTGAAGTTATTCGCCCTACCAACCTTCGACAAGGAACTCAACGCCCTAACCTCTCTTACAACACTGGAGTTAT
>JAJACO010000112.1 GCA_022601475.1 Chlamydiales bacterium | reverse complement strand
TAGTACATATGGTACAGAGAGCGAGAGATCTTTCAAATGGGGCAAAAAGGTTCCAAAACGACGCAAAGCTTGAGTTGTTCAACGGTCTCGGGTTATTAAATCAAGAATGGGGCGCAAAGGGAAGCCAAAAAGCGATTAAAAAAATTAATGACTGCGAAAAATGGGCTCTTGTGTTCGCCTACCCACTGCGTGAGCAAGGTTATACTCAGCAATTTCTTTAGCAATCACATGGCTAGGCAGCTTTTTTTCTTCAGAACGAGTCAAAATCGTCAGCATCAGATCATAAACACGGTCTGCATGCTGTTGTGCAATCTTAGGATCAAAGCCATCTTTTTCTAATTCCACACAAACAGCCAATAAGCCACCAGAGTTAATAACGTAGTCCGGGGCGTATAAAATCCCTCGCTCAAAGAGATCTGTTCCATCACTTTCAGAGAGAAGTTGGTTGTTAGCAAGACCCGCAACCGCCTTACAGCGCAGATGAGGGATAGTCTGTGGATTTAAAATGCCTCCTAATGCGCATGGAACCAAAACATCGCACTCAGCCGAGAGAATTTCATCTGGAGAGACCGCTATAGCACCAAACTCTTTAACAGCTTTTTTGACAACGGCATCATTAATATCCGATACGATCAACCGAGCCCCTTGCCAAAACAAAAAATTAGCTAAAATCATACCGACAGAACCCAAGCCCTGAATCGCAAAGGTGCGCCCCGCTACAGAGTCTGTTCCCCAAAGCTTTTGACATACCGCCTGGATACCTCTAAATCCTCCAAAAGAGGTAAAACGGGAAGGATCTCCACTCGATTTTGGTGTCGGTAGACCAACGGCAAACTGTGTTCTTTGGCTAATTATCCTAAGGTCATCTAAATGCATGCCGAAATCTTCGGCGCAAATGTACTGTCCAGAAAAATGATTCACAGCCTCAGCAAATGCAAGTAGAAGTTCGGGAGGTTTAGGCGTTTTATAGTCGATAAAGATCACGCTCTTTCCACCCCCTGTGCCCGTTTCAGAAATGGCTGATTTATATGTCATCCCCTCAGCAAGACGTAGGGCGTCTTTGAGCCCTTCCTCATAGGTTGCGTAAGGATAGGCACGAATTCCTCCAAGAGCAGGTCCCAAAGTGGTGTTATGTATGGCAATAATGGCCAGCAAACCCGAGGGTTTATCACACACTTCAACAACGTGTTCAAATCCCTCTATTTTAAGTTCATTAAATGTTAATTCAAGGGCGGGTTTATCCATAAAGACCTCCTAGCAAGAGAGTATTTTTCCATAAGTGAGTCTTTATGTCAATGAGGCTTGACTCTTGATTTTCTGTCTATTAAACTGCTCCTACCTAACTAAAAAAAGGATTACACGATGAAAAACGACCCTATCTGGTCTCTAATGAACCTCCTTTGTCGCGCGCATCCCTGGCACGGAGTCGATATTGGAGAAAATGCCCCAGAAGAGATCCATTGTTATGTGGAAATCGTACCCACAGACACTGTAAAATTTGAACTAGATAAAAATTCAGGCTTACTCAAAGCCGACCGCCCCCAACGTTACTCGAATCATTGCCCTACTCTTTATGGGTTGATTCCACAAACGTATGCAGGCAAACGTGTTGGAGAATATTGCGGCAAAAAAACAGACCGCACAGGCGTAGGCGGAGATCAAGATCCTCTGGATATCTGTATTTTGACTGAAAAGCCCATCTTAAGAGGAGATATCCTTGTCACAGCCAAGCCTATTGGGGGTATCCGAGCGATCGATGGAGATGAGGCGGATGATAAAATCATTGCGGTACTTTCTGGAGATTTGATCTATGAGCACGTGAATGACATTAAAGACTGCCCACAAAACCTCATTGATCGAATGCTGCACTATTTTTTAACCTACAAAGAATCGCCCGAAGATTTAACTTCTAAAAATAAGCGACGGATGGAAATCCTTGATGTTTACGGCAGAGAGGAAGCATTGGATGTGATCAAACTGGCGCAGCAGGACTATGATGATCATTATTCTGGCATACGCGATCTTTTGCGAGTCACGCTTGAGAATGAAAAGCCGGATCTTTAAGCAAATTTTTGCATAGTTGTTTTGTTTCTGGAAAGGTAGCTAGCTTCTCGGCCTCATGTAACGTGAGCCACCGATAATCGGCAATCTCTTCAACTTGAAGAGATACCTTTCCAGAAATGTGAGCTACAAAATAAGTGACAGTTTTTTGAATAAGAGTCTCATTTAACTGGAAACTATACTGCTCTTTAAGGGGCGCTATCTCTAAAAACTTCTCAACTTTAAGTCCGGTTTCTTCTTCCAGTTCACGCTGAGCTGTTTGCCGAGGGATCTCCAAGGCTTCTTGGTGTCCCTTGCTAAATGCCCAATGTCCTTTTTGATGCTTGACTAGGAGAGTTTTGTATTCTCCATCAATAAGACATAACGGAATGATTCCATAAGAGAATTCTTGTTTAGTGTGCATAAAAACCTATTAGCTAAACTTCGAAGCTTACATCATTTCCAATAAATACACACACTCAACTATTTTTTTTTAAGAAACGACTTTTTGGATTGAAAACCACCTAGGCTGTCAATGCTGTCAATTTAAGAGCACACAAATAAATTTTTTCTCTAAAATCTCCATTCAATGATTCTACTAACAGGATGGACAAAATCCGCCTGACGGCGGGTAGTAGAGTAGGGGTGGACATTACTCCACCCCCCTCGTCAAACCGGACGTGCGGATTTCCCGCATCCGGCTTTCTCTATAACCCTTCGCCATTAGCATTCATTCGAATAATTGTTTGGTTAGCTGTATTACGCCTAATCGTCGACACTCACCGTACCAGGTCTCTGCATGTTTCTTGTATCCCCGCTGCGAACGTCTCTGTAGAAAACGGTATACCCGATTATCCACATATCCATTGATAGCTGTATAGGCTAAACTTGGTGTTCCTTTATTGAAGTATCTTCCCCATCCGCACAGAAAACGATTAAGCTTAACCACTACCGTTGGAATAGGCATATAACCTTTCCTTGAGGATGTGCTCTCACGTATCGTTTCCCTTGCTTTGTTAAGGCTCTTACTTGAAGGAGTAACCTTGCAAAACCATCTACTAGGGACACGTCTCACTCTTGCCTTCCTTAGTGTAAAACCAAGAAAATCCAAGTGACCTTTTGGTTCTTCGAGCTTTACTATCTTTGTTTTCTCTCGATTGATTGTCAGATCAAACCTACCTTCTAACTGGCTTTCTATCCATTTCAAGATCCGTGCCGACATGTATCTAGCCATAATTACAAAATCATCTGCATAACGGACGATTTCTGCTTTGGCCCATGTTCCCGGCCCATCAGGACCGTGGAATATTTTATCAAACCAGTGAAGATAGATATTAGCTAGCAAGGGAGATATGACCCCTCCTTGTGGCGTCCCTTTATCGTTTGCTTTCATGGCTTTTCCAGGCTCCCATACGGGAACTGTAAGCCATTTGCGTATCAATTTCAGGACCTGTTTATCCACTATTCTTCTTTCAATCGCCTTCATGAGCTTGTCATGAGGTATTGTGTCAAAATAGCCTTTCAAATCGGCATCATAAACTTGGGTTTTCCCCTTCATGACAGCACCTTTGATGGCATCTATTGCCTGATGGGGTGATCTTCCAGGGCGAAACCCATATGAGCAGTCAAGAAAATCTTGTTCAAAGATAGGTTCGATGATTAGGAGTAACGCTGCTTGAACCACTCGGTCCCTGATCACAGGAATACCAAGAGGTCTCAATTTTCCGTCACTTTTGGGTATAAATACCCTCTTTACGGGCTTGGGGTGGTACCTTTTGGCTCTCAGAGATTCTTGGATTTCTCTAAGAAATCCCAAGACACCTTCTTGCGATGATTCGATATTCTTAAAAGTAATACCGTCTATCCCCGCAGCACCACCATTTCGTCTTACGATTCTCCACGCCTCGTATAGCACATCTTCTTTACTGAGATGTCCATATAAAGTGTAGAACCGAAAATTCGGTTCTAATTTGGCTTTCTGGCCTAGTTTTGCTTGCAATTGAGCAACATTATAATTTTCCGTTTTAGTGTTCACAATCGGAATGCTCCTTAGCGTTTAAAACACAGTTATAGTAGGGCCCCTTCGCTCCAGGGACATTACTCCTCTTCATCACTACTATGGGCCCCTCCGACTCCCTTTTCAGGCCGCATTACGGTTATGTATTCCCGCTATGCGTTTTCCAGACCTAGATTTGTCGCTCTGCCTTGACTTCGCTCACAACCTCCTCTAGTCCCTGGTCCTTGAGGGTCTCCCAAGTTCCTGGTTGAACTATCCTCGCGCGTCTACCCCTTCTAACCCCGGCAGATCCTTGAATTGCACTTGCCCAGTCTTCATTCAAGGTTGTAGGCTTCACCATTATCCGAAGGTTGGCCATCTGCAATAACCTGTGACGAGGCCACATCAGGTTC
This sequence comes from Chlamydiales bacterium, assembly GCA_022601475.1. Lineage (GTDB taxonomy): Bacteria > Chlamydiota > Chlamydiia > Chlamydiales > JAAKFR01 > JAJACO01. The sequence goes on along the minus strand of JAJACO010000112.1, from coordinate 305 downwards.
ACGTTTTCACATTGAGACTCACGAGTTTGTCCATGAGGGCTTCAGACGCAGAGTTACCTCTAACGCCCGCCTCACTTCCTACATGATTATCTAGGCACTTATCATGGTAAATTCCTTTCAATTTACAAGTTCAACCAAGCTTTGCTTGGCGCACGGATGGGCAAGATCCGCCTGACGGCGGGCAAGATAGGCAGTGAGGATTATACTCATTATGAGGAAACTGCGTTTGCCTGAAAGGCCCCATGAACAAAGAGGATTCTTCTTCTGAAAAAGGGCTGTTTTCAAGAGAAATCCAAACAAATCCC
>JAJACO010000111.1 GCA_022601475.1 Chlamydiales bacterium | reverse complement strand
TTTTTGTCCAGGCCACTTTAGTGGCCGGCAGTTGGGGGATCTCGAACGAAGATAGTACATTGGTACAGCGAGAGAGAGATCTCTCAAATGGGGCAAAAAGGTTCCAAAACGATACCAAGCTTGAGTTATGCAACGATCTCACACTTGAGGTTCAACCCATCTATCATGCTTCTTGATTAAGGTAACAAGGCGTTCAACAGCCTCTTCCATTGGAATATGTTTTTCTACCCTCTCCTTACCCACATAGAGATCAATTTTTCCGGGTAACGAGCCCACATACCCAAAATCTGCATCTGCCATCTCCCCAGGTCCATTGACAATGCAACCCATAATCGCAATTTTAACACCGGGTAGATGTGCGGTGCGCTCCCGTATATTTTCAGCCACCTCTTGCAAATTAAACAGAGTGCGTCCGCACCCTGGGCAAGAAATAAATTCTGTTTTAGAAGAGCGCATTCGAGCCCCCTGCAAAATCGAAAAGCTTAAATTAACTCTGGCACTAAGAGGAATGTCGGCTTCAAGACACACTCCCTCACCAAGAGCATCACAAAGCAAAGCACCACACTCTGCGGAGGCGTGTATTGGGAGATCTTCTTCGGGACATTTATAACTAAAGTTTAGAATCACAGGAGTTGTAAGTCGGTGCTCTTTTAACCACTCAAAAAAAGCTCTTCCATGATGAATCGATTGAGTTTTGGGAGCAAAAAGCAAAAAATCAGGCTGCTTAGTGAGAAGAGGTTTCCATGTTGAGGAATCTTCTGTCGCAATATATGTCTCTTTGAGAATGCCAATTCCTGCTGTTTTTAGCTTTTCGAGTTTGGGATGAGTGGATGTTGTGATGAGTGCATCTATAGCTCCTGCGCTCGCACTCACCTTTCCTAACTGCACTTGACAACCTATATCTGCAAAAAATGAATCTTGAGCTATTTCTTCGTCTGTCACTTTCACAATCACAGAACCATCTCGATGTAGGGGCGCTTTTGTATCAACAGAACGACGCACAAGAGATTCAATATTGCGCTGTTTTTCTTCAAATGGAGCAATCCCTTTTTGTTCACAGTTTTGGGCAAAGCTCACAAGCCGTTTACAAGGGTCTATTTCAAACCAAGGATCCTCGGTTAAAGAGACGCGGATTGTATCACCTAAACCGTCTAGTAAAAGAGAACCAATTCCTATGGCAGATTTTACGCGGCCATCTTCTCCCTCTCCAGCCTCTGTCACACCCAAGTGGAGCGGATAGTCCCAGTCAAGTTCGAGCATTTGTGCTGAGAGCAGTCTATACGCCTCAATCATCACTTGCGTATTACTTGCTTTCATGGAAAAAATAATGTCGTGAAAATCATTTTTGCGACAAACACGTGTAAATTCTAGAGCTGATTCGACCATTCCACGTGGGCTATCTCCATAACGGTTCATGATCCGGTCTGAAAGCGATCCGTGGTTCGTGCCGATGCGAAGCGCCCGTTTTAGTCGTTTACATTTCTCAACTAAAGGAGTGAATTTTTCTTCGAGTCTTTCAATTTCCTCTGCGTAGGTTTTTTCATCATATTCAATGATTTTAAAAGAGGCCCGTTTATCGATAAAGTTACCCGGATTAATACGCACTTTATCTGCAAAATCTGCCACAACCATGGCTGCAGGTGGATAAAAGTGAATGTCTGCGACAAGAGGGATTGTATACCCTCGTTTAGTCAGCCCTTCTTTAATGCCCTCGCACGCTTCAGCTTCTTTTTTACCCTGCACCGTGATTCGAGCAATCTCACATCCTCTGTCAGCTAGCCTCATGATTTGATCCACTGTCTTCTCAACATCACGCGTATCAGAAGTTGTCATTGACTGAATACGTACAGGGTTGTCTCCGCCAACACCCACGCTGCCCACTTGAACTACACGGGTTTTTCTTCGCAGCGTCTGATAAATTTTTTCACAATATTTCATAAAAACCAGAATTTTATATTGACAAAACTTTGAAGATGAAATAATAGATGGTTAGAGAATTACAATACAAGGTTTAATGGCTGTACAACCCCCTCAAGACCCCGAGCGCTCACAAAAAGAAATCTCTTCTATTCAAGAAGAATCACGCAGTGCAATCCTTCTTAAATCCAAAGGTCCTCGTCTTGGAAAAGCGCTAAAAAAATTTCAATCTATTCGCCCAAATGCCTTCATAAAAATCACAAAATCCTATTTTATCTAATAATGCCTAACTACTCTTTTAAAGAAACTATCCTATACATTAGCGGAAAATTAAATGTCATCCCACCCGAAAGCATTTTTGAAAAACAAGAAGCTGAGTTGCTCATCGATGGAGAGCACCTGCTCATCTCAAAAGGCTCTTATGCAGGCAGTATTCACTTTAGCTTGAGTTTGGGATTGCTTGTGCAACCCATCCGAGAAACGTGCTTAAAAGAACTGGCAGCAAGTAATTTTTTAGGCATCAACACGGGGGGATGCAAACTCGCTTTAGATGATGAGAAAGCTTCTTTATCATTAAAAAGCGACACCACACCGGGAACACATCCGCAAGAGAGTTGGGAGTGGTTGCATCGCATGTTAAATGTCGCAAGAGAATGGTATAAGATCTTAGAGCAGTGGGAAGAATTTGTTCCATTGGGGAGCGCAAAAAAAGAGGAACCGGATGGAGTTTGAGAACTTTTTATTCCAACTGGCAGAAGTTTTGCAATTTTCTTCACTCAAACCCGATACAAATGGAGTATGCTCGATCATGATCAAAGAGAGTCAAGTTCCCCTGCTTTTTGAAGTCGATGAAGAACTTGTCCCCTCAACCATTTTGGTCTCTACAGAAATTATTTCTTTTCCACTGGAATATCGAAGGGATATTTGGGAAGCTATTTTATTGGGAAATCACGCGATTGAAGAGACTTTATCCATTAAACCTAATGAGGATATGATTTATTTACACAGACGTTTTCATCCATTAATCGGATCTAACGATCTTAAAAATCTATTAGATAGCTACATTAAAACGGTTGTGGACTGGAGAGAAAAAATAACGCATCTTTTAAAAAATCCGCCAACGCCTCCAAAAGCTCTCTCTCCTCCCTCTTCAATCAACATCTTTCCTAATAAGGCGTAGTCCTTTACTATTCAGAGCATATGGACTTTTATTTTAATAAAGTTTTTGATTCCTTTGTCGGCGTAGGACTTTGGGGGATATTAATGGCTCGCACATTTTGGGCTACACTCAAACGTCCTCCCTCATGGAATCTCATTCTCGATCAGCTGTACAATATAGGCGTGCTCTCTCTACCTGTTGTAGCGATTACCGGATTTTCTACAGGGCTTGTATTGGCTGCGCAGTCATTTTATCAACTAGGAGACAAGGGGCTCGCTAGTGCAACAGGTCTTTTGGTGGGTAAAAGCATGCTCACAGAGATTGGACCTGTTTTGACAGCTTTTATGGTTACAGGAAGAGTTGGCTCATCGATGACAGCTGTTTTGGGAACAATGCAAGTCACCGAACAGGTCGATGCGCTGCGCTCTATGGCAGTTAATCCTTTAAGATATCTGGTAGCTCCTCGTATCATTGGCTGTCTCACTATGCTTCCTGTTTTAACAATCTTTAGCGCTGTTGTAGGGGTTTATGGGGGATATCTGATCTCTGTCAATGTCTTTGGAATGACCAAACAGGGCTATTTTGATCCAATGCCATCAAATGTGACCTATTTTGATATCTGGACGGGCATCATAAAAGCGCTCTGCTTCGGATTTATCATCAGCACCATTTCGTGTTATAAAGGAATGACAACAAGAGGAGGCGCTGCAGGTGTCGGAAAATCGACCACGAATAGTGTCGTCATCTGCTATTCCTACATTTTAGTCATTAACTTTATCCTCACTGTTGGATTAAATGTCATGAATCTCATCTTTATTGAACGATTTGGAAAGGTTTCATGATTCGAGTCAAAGATTTGTATAAAGCGTATGGAAATAAGCAAGTTCTAAGAGGCCTTAATCTTGAGATCCAAACGGGTGAAACCTTAGTGATCTTAGGGAGATCAGGAACGGGCAAAAGTGTTTTATTGCGTCAGATTTTAGGCCTTGAAAAGCCTGATTCTGGAGAGATTTTTCTCGATGATTTATGTTTAACTCAACTAGGAGAACACGCGTTATATAAAGCAGTTCGAGAAATGGGGATGCTATTTCAGGCAAGCGCTCTTTTTGACTCGATGACAGTGGGCGAAAACACCTCCTTTTATCTACGTGAGCATAACCACTTTTCTCAATCTACGATTCAATCCAAAGTCTTAGAAGCTTTAAGTATGGTGGGACTAGAAGGTACTGAAAATCTCATGCCCTCAAATCTCTCGGGAGGGATGCGCAAAAGAGCCGCTCTTGCTAGACTCATTGTTTATCGCCCCAAAGTTTTATTATACGATGAACCAACAACCGGCTTAGATCCTATAACTGCAATGCAAATCAATGACTTAATTGTCAAAACTCAACAAGAGTTGCACGCTACAAGCATTGTTGTGACACATGATATCTGCTCTGCATTGCATGTCGCGGATAGAATAGCCTTGAATCATGAAGGAAAAATCGTCTATATCGCAACAAAAGAAGAATTTGTTAAAATCCAGGATCCTCTTGTAAAAACCTTCTTAAAAAACTCTGTACCCAATGGAGATCTGATCAATGAGTGATCGCTTTAAAGCCTTTTGGCTAGGATGTTTTATTCTGATTGGCATTGTGCTCGCCATTTGGTTGATCTTATTTCTCAAACCGATTGTTGGAGATGGGAAAGGGACCCTAAAAGTACTCTTCTCAAATGTAGACAAAATTACAGAAGGGACCCGTGTGATTTTTGCAGGTAAGCCTGTTGGCGATGTCAAATCTATTGTAGAAATTCCCAATATACGTCAAGCTCAAGCTGATGCTTTTGGCAATCTATATATCTATGAACTCACCCTAGAAGTTGACTCTTCTGTGCAAGTGTACACATATGATGAAATTCAATTTGCCACCTCAGGTCTTTTAGGTGAAAAGTCGATCGCTATTAATCCAAAAGCTACCCCTTTTGGAGCAGCCCCCGCACAAAATGTAACAAACGAAATTTTATTTGCGAGATCCACAGATCGAATTGAAGAGGCGATCAATAAACTAACAGATGTTGCCGAAACTTTTGAAGACACACTTGAAAGCGTCAATAGCTTTTTACAAACAAACTCTTCAGACTTCAACCTCGCTCTGCGCTCTTTTTCTAAAGTATCAGATGGCTTACACGGTTTTGTATCTAGAGCAAATGAAACCGACTTTGCAGCTAAAGCTTCTTCAGCCTCTGATCAACTCATGAACACGCTACTTAAAACTGAGATGCTTATCGATGCTATCCAAGAAAAAGAGTTGATTCATACAATGGATGCCAGCTTCAAAAATATTCATCAAATCACCCACGCCATCACAAATGGGGAGAGCACTGTAGGTCGACTTCTCAATAGTGATTGTACGTTTGTACAACTCACCACTGTTTTGTGCCAAATGGAAGCTGTTTTATACGACATTAAAACCTATGGACTCCTCTATCAATTTGATAGAAGATGGCAGCGCTCTCAACAATCACGCTGTACAGAAATTCCTTGCGAAAGGTATTGTAAATAATAAATTGAGGAGCTTTTAATGGAACCGATCCCCCACTCACACCTTGAAAAAGGCACATTTTTAATCGCAACCCCAGATGTTGAGTCGGGAATCTTTTTTCGCAGTGTTCTCCTACTTTGTGAACATAGCCCCAATGGCTCTTTTGGAATTGTGATCAATAAATACCTCGATCTGGAGCTTCCTGAAGAAATACTCTCTCTAGATCAGCTCAATAACCCTCATGTCGGTATCCGAGCAGGTGGTCCTGTTCAAACAAATCAAATGATGCTTTTGCACTCATCAAAAGCCATACCAGAACAAACGATCGAAATCTGTAACGAGGTCTATCTGGGTGGTGATCTGCAGTTTTTGCAAGAAACACTCGGAAATCAAAGCGACACAGAATTGCGCCTCTGCTTTGGATACGCAGGTTGGCAAGCGGGCCAGCTAGAGCGAGAGTTTTTGGATGGAGGGTGGTTTATTCATCCCGCTTCGGCAAGGCATGTGTTTGAAACCCCTCCAGAAAGACTATGGCAGGAGCTACTCAGAGAACTGGGAGGCAAATACGCTACACTCTCTATGATCCCAGAGGACTTGTCTCTCAACTAGAGACTAAAAAAACTCAAACTTTGGTGACCTGAACTTCAGGTATTCAGCTCTACTTCGCTTTTTTAATAAAGATCGCTGTCGGCTCTCCATTAATATCCCAATTGGTGCTATGCGGAGATTGAGCATACTGCATCTCGAGAGCTAACACCTCCTCTTTTACATAGTCTCCATGGATTATAAGCGCTTTTTTTACAAGCTCTGTTGCCCCAAGTTGAATATGTATCCGATCTGTGACAGCAAAGTTAGCTTCGCGTCGCATTGTATTGATTTTGTTCACAAGCTCGCGCGCGATTCCCTCTAAAATAAGACCTTCTGTTAGCTCTGTATCCAGTGCAATTGTAATTACACCCGCATTCATCGCCACCCATCCTTCATGCACTTGACGGGTGATTTCTACATCCTCCGCAGTGAGATGAAACGCTTCTCCGCCGAGCTCAATCAAAAGTCCTTTCTTTTCTAACATTTGATTGATCTGATCTTGTGGAAGAGAATTAATTAAGATTTGCGCCTCTTTCATGTGCTTACCCACCTTTTTGCCAAGCACGCGGAAATTGGGCTTAATCGAGAGTTTTACAAATTCATGGCTCTCTTTATAAAAAATTGCTTTTTTAACATTGAGCTCCTCTGCAATCAAATGCTCTTGGTGTTTTAAAAACTCCATGACTTCAACATCCTCACACACTACATGCACAGCAGAAAGAGGTTGTCGCACCTTCATTTTGTGCTCTTTGCGCAAAGAATGTCCCAAACTCACTGCAACTTGCAGAGAATCCATCCCTTTTTCTAAAGCTGGCTGACGACTCTCAGGATGGTAAAGTGGAAAATCACACAGGTGCACAGATTCAGGCAGCTCATCTAGACGTATATTTTGATAAATAGCCTCACTTAAAAATGGAATAAAGGGGGCGGCTATTTTACAAAGCTCCAAAAGGGTGTGATGCAATGTCTCAAATGCTTCTCTGCGATCAGGCGAATCTTGATCTGCCCAAAAACGACGCCTTGAGCGGCGAATATACCAGTTAGTGAGCTGATCGATAAACCCGACAAAAGGCTCAACTGCCCGGCTCAAATCATAACAATCCATCCCCTGCTCAACTTCATGAATCAGTCGATTAAGTTGAGAGATAATCCACTGATCGATCATTGCTTTTGGGGCCTCTCTTTTACCCGAAGGGCGCCAGTTATAAATGCGCGCATAGGTCATAAAAAAAGAGTACGCATTCCAAAAAGGAATCAAAATTTGCCGTAAAACAAGCTCGACACCTTTTTCAGTGAAGCGTAAATCATCTGCTTTTACAGCGGGACTATGTAGCATATATAAACGGACGGCATCTGCTCCACATTTATTGACTACACCATCGGGATCGGGATAATTTTTAAGTCTTTTAGACATTTTATTGCCATCTTCGGCAAGTAAAATACCATTGGCTATCACATTTTTATATGCAGGGCCATCAAATAGAGAGACTGCAAGTACCATCAGGGTATAAAACCATCCACGCGTCTGATCCACCCCTTCTGCAATAAAATCTGCAGGAAAGTTCTTTTCTGTGCTCTGTTTGTTTTCAAAGGGATAGTGGTTTTGAGCATACGGCATAGAACCCGCATCAAACCAGCAATCAAAGACCTCAGGCACCCTTTTATACAGCTTACCATCCTTTTTAAAGGTGAGGTGATCGATAAAATGCCGGTGTAAATCTGGTACTTTTTCACCTGTTAATTCTTCAAGCTCAGCTACACTGCCAACAACATGAATATCTCCTTCTTCCGATCGCCAAAGCGGAATAGGAGTTCCCCAATAACGATTGCGGCTGATCGCCCAATCTCGCGCTCCTTCAAGCCACTTGCCAAATCGTCCCTCTTTAAGATGATCTGGAGTCCAGTGCACTTGCTCATTTGCCTTGATTAAGCGCTCTTTAATCTGCTCAACATTGAGAAACCAGGTGGTGATCGCTTTGTAGATCAGCGGAGTGTCCGAGCGCCAGCAAAAGGGATAGCGGTGGCGAATGGTGCCGCGATAGAAGAGGCGCTCATTCTCCTTAATACTTTGGATAATGGCTTTATCTGCATCTTTTACAAAAAGTCCAGAATACTCAGGAATGTCCTTTGTGAAGCGTCCGTTATTGTCGACAGGACAAACGAGAGGAATGTGAGCTTTTTGGCAGGCAAAAAAGTCCACCTCACCAAACGCTGGAGCTGTATGCACAATCCCTGTTCCATCTTCTGTAGATACAAAATCATCCGCAATCACCTGAAAAGCACCCTGCTCACCTAAATGTTTAAAATAGGAAAAAACAGGAATATAACGCTTCGCCACTAGCTCCTTTCCTAAAAATGAATCGAGCACCTTGTAATCGCTCTCTTCTTTAAACCAACTCTTAAGAGCCTCATTAGCAAGAATATACCGTTTTCCCTCTGACTCAATCTTGACATAGGTGATGTTTTCGCCAACTGTGGCGGCCATATTCGAGATCAATGTCCAAGGAGTTGTGGTCCAAATTAAAAGAGAAGTTGTCGGGTCCTCTACAAGTGGAAGAGCCACGACAATCGAAGGATCATCCACCTCTTGATAATTCTCTGTTGCTTCAAAATTAGAAAGAGGGGTCCCCAGTTTAGCCGAAAAAGGCATCACTTTAAACCCTTCATAAACAAGTCCCTTTTCATAAACTTGCTTAAAAACCCACCAAACACTCTCCATAAAAGAGGGATCCATCGTCTTCCAGGTTTTAGAAAAATCGACCCATCGCCCAAATCTCTCAACTTTGGATCTCCACTCTTCTGTGTAACGAAGTACAATTTTGCGACACTCTTCGTTGAATTTGGCAATGCCAAATTCTTCTATAGAAGGAGCTCCAGATAAGTTGAAGTTCTTTTCAATCTCATTCTCAACAGGGAGTCCATGACAATCCCACCCAAAACGACGAGAGACATAAAACCCCTTCATTGTTTTGTAACGAGGGACCACATCTTTAATGGTGCCGGCAAGCAAATGACCGTAATGCGGTAATCCGGTGGCAAACGGCGGGCCGTCATAGAAGGAGAAATGAGGTGCATTTTCTCTGATGTGGAGCGATTTTAGAAAAGTTTGATTGCGCTTCCATAGGGCTAAAATGCGCTCTTCTCGCTCTGCAAAGCTTTCGTTTTGGATCTCTTCAAACATAGGCCCAGAATGATAGAGAATTTTTGTGTTTAAACGCAAGATCTACTAATGTGTGCATATGGAATTAGAACAAGTGCAGTTTGAACTAAAGGCCATTTTGGGCACATCTCACATCCCACTGGGCGCTTATTATGAGTTGCAGACAGGAGATCTTCTTGTCTTAGACGAAAATATTGAAACTCGGCTAGAGCTCGTTGTGGGAGAAAAAAAGCTCTACAAAGCGACAGCCGGACTGCATGAAACCCATAAAGCGGTAAGGATTGATGAGCGAATTCACCCCTGATGAGATCGACGGCATTGTAAAGGCAATGTCGCAGAAGACACCCCCCAAAGAGCGATCTTCTAAAATCCCCCTTCGCCCTCCGGGCAGCTACAAAAAGCTGGCTAAAGTTTCTTTTTCTCCCATCGAAGGAGATAGACCACCTCCTCTACCAGAGCTCACAGACTCTCAAAAAGCGCAATTTGGCAGCTTAAAGGCGCATATTGAGGTTGTTTATGGTAAAACCAAGCTCTCCCTAAAAGAACTTGCCGCTCTAGAAGAGGGCTCGATGCTTCCATTAAATGAGCTCTGCGACGATCTTGTGGACATTTATATCAACGGCACCCAAGTGGCCCGAGGAGAAGTTGTCTCTGTAGATGGACAATTTGGGGTAAAAATAGTCACCTTTTTAAAATAAAAATACACAAACTTAATCATATATTAAACTATTTATTTTATAATAGAGCAAATAAACTTAGGATTTATATGATTTCATCTTATCTCGGACATGCATTTATTCCCATTGCTCGATCTTTAACTATAGGAGAGCTTCTAAATACAAGCGAGGTCTCCAAGAGCTGGAACCAACAAGCCAACTTACGAGAGATTTGGGATTTCCACCTCGATCTCATCAATATCGAAAAGGAGCAAGGAAACCCTAAAGAGATCTACTTAAATCATATCCTAAGACTTCCTAATAGACCGAAGCTTTTAAAACTATCTAAAAAGCAAAATATTGAGATTAATCACAGAGAAAACGATATTTTACGTTTAAAAGCCACAAAAAATGAGCTCGTTATAAGCAAATCTCCTCTCTACTCTAGTGTCAATGATGTGGCTACCCTAAAGGGAGAATCGTATCAACAACTCCCTGCATATCCAGATATAGAAGAAACATCCTGCACACTGGTCCAAGATTCTCAAATAATTGCCGGAACCACAACAGGTAAAATAGTTCTATGGAATTTAGAATCTCGAGAACAAATCGAAAACATTCAAGGGCATTCCTCGACAATCACTCTACTCAAAAAGTTTGGAGAAAACGTGATTTCAGGATCGGATGCCGGCAAAGTGAAGCTCTGGAATTTCACATCCTGCAAATGCATTGTCGCTTTTGATAGCAAAAATAACAGTCCGGTCACAGCTCTTTTGGGAGATAAAGATCAACTCATTGCGGGATTTATAAACGGACAAATTAAGATTTGGGATTTCCTAAATCCAAGCCTAAAATCTACATTAACAGTACATGATGACAGCATTACAAAGCTGCTATCCTATCAAGATATTTTGATTTCGGGATCAACAGATTCCACAATCAAAATGTGGAATCTTAAAACCGATGAGTTAATACATACATTTGAAGGGCATGCT
>JAJACO010000110.1 GCA_022601475.1 Chlamydiales bacterium | reverse complement strand
GGGATTTGTTTGGATTTCTCTTGAAAACAGCCCTTTTTCAGAAGAAGAATCCTCTTTGTTCATGGGGCCTTTCAGGCAAACGCAGTTTCCTCATAATGAGTATAATCCTCACTGCCTATTCTGCCCGCCGTCAGGCGGATCCTGCCCATCCTGTTAGTAGTTCAGTTCAATCGCATTCTTGCAGAAGCTTAAAGAAAGATCTATAAATCCCTTATTTTTAATAATTAAAACCCGAAGTTCAGGTTAATAATGATTTAAAGTCGATACCAGAAAGCTTTGGATGTTTAAGAAATCTTAAATATTTGTTTATGCAGAGTAACAATTTAGAAAGGCTTCCTGAAAGCTTTTCCTGTCTAACAAATTTAGTCGGATGCGATTTATCACATAATAATTTTAGTGAAATCACGGTGAATTTTGAGAACTTCACACAACTTAATACATTGAGTTTTAGCGGCAATAGACAACCCCTCTCATTTTCAGACTCAATTTTAAACATCTCGAATAACTTTTCTATTTTTCTTTCAGATTCCTTTGGGCTAACAGATGCATTTCAAACCAAGTGGCTAGAAGCCACCACTGCTAACGAAGGACGTGACTACAGGGGTCCTCTTTTTAAATAATCTGAGTTTTAGAGAGTAATCACAGATAAACCCGAAGTTCAGATTTCTATTTTTTTTTAAAGACTTACAAACTAGAGGGCATTTCAATCTTGCTACCAATGAAAACATCCTCCTTGACTATAAAAAAATAGTAAGTTAACTTTACTCAAGTTAATCAAAAAATTATAGGTTATTACAATGTTTTCTATAAAACAAAATACAACGATCGACAGTATTGAGAATGATCTTTTCTACTTATCTAAAGTGCAAAACACTGATGCTTGCATAGCAGTCGTAACCAATATTGTTACTAATAATTTAAAGATAATTAATTCTTCAGAAAATTCTGAGATTAAAACTACACTTTTTTCCTTAAGCAACCGATTTAAAAATATTGATGATAACACCTCTCGCTTTCTTGAAGGGGTTGCAGAAAACATTACAGCGTCTAAAAAACGCTCAAGATTCGAGGTTTTTGTAAATACTTTGTCAGAATACAGTCCTGTTCATAAAAAACCTAAAATAGACCCAACTACTCAAACACCCTCTGAATCATCTCATGCTCTTAAAAAAAATGACACATTAGCATCTAATATTAACACTTCATATCAACAGGGTATCACACCTGTATTTATAGCTGCTTACAACGGGGATGTAGAGGAGATCGAGAAACTTCACAAACTTGGAGCCGATATAAATATCCCAGCTCAATATGGTATTACACCTGTATTTATGGCTGCTCACCACCGGCATATAGGAGCTATCGAGAAACTTCGCGAATTGGGAGCCGATATGAATGCCCCAGCTCAATATGGTACTACACCTGCACTTACAGCTGCTCACAATGGGGATGTAGAAGTTATAGAGAAACTTCACGAATTGGGAGCCAATATTAACATCCCAGATCAAAACGGTGCTACAGCTGTATTTATAGCCGCTCACAACGGATGTGTAGAACTTATCGAGAAACTTTGCAAATTGGGAGCCAATATTCATACCCCAAATAACAAAGGTATCACACCTGTATTTATAGCTGCTCAAAACGGACATGCAGAAGTTATAGAGAAACTTCACGAATTGGGAACCGATATTAATACTCCAGATCAAAACGGTACTACAGCTGTATTTATAGCCGCTCACAACGGATGTGTAGAAGTTATAGAGAAACTTTGCAAATTGGGCGCCAATATTCATACCCCCAATAACGAAGGTATCACACCTGTACTTATAGCTGCTTACAGAGGACATGCAGAAGTTATAGAGAAACTTCACGAATTGGGAGCCGATATTAACACCCCAAATAACGAAGGTGTCACACCTTTACATATAGCCACTCACAATGGACATGCAGAAGTTATAGAGAAACTTCGTACGCTTGGAGCGAATATTATCACCACAAATGAAAACGACATCCTACCCAGAAAGCCTGTAAACTCGTTGGTCGATCGACCCTCACTACCCGAAAAAAATAAATTCATAGCAAAATTCATTAGCAAGATTTTTTAAACTTTTTGCCTTTTGGAAGAAAAGGATTTTGTTGAATTCTCCGATCAAAAGTCTACACACCTGCACTTCGAGAAATCTTCTAAAATTATCAGAGAGATAAACTCGAAGTGCAGGTTATCAACCTCTCCAACAAACAAGAGGGGGTAATAAAAACATTAAACTATGGAGTTGGCGCAGGTAACGTAACTAATAAAGTAGCAGGAGCTGCTGTAACTACAGCTACACCAGCCACTGCCAATGGAGCTCCACCAACAGGAGCTGTCACAGTACCAACTACTACCATTGCTCCACCGAGAAGATTCGTGCCAACATAAGTCACACCAGCTAGCAAAAATCCAGCGTCTACACCAGGTGCATTATACGCGGCATACAACCCAATGGCTGGAATAGCTATTCTATTTAATTGGCGAGCTATTTGAGGCGGCGAAATAGAAAACCTACCTACTACCTGCTCTCTCGATGGGATATATTGTTGGATTGACTGACTCAAAGCTTCTAGTTTCATAGGAATCTTCTTATGGTTAGTTTTTGAAACACAAAAGGATGTATATCTTTACAGAACATTTATAAACAATGTTTTTTTTTCACCTCTTTCCATTTCCCGTTTCTATCAATCTCTAGCACAGCTAAAATCTGTGATGTACTATAATAAGCTTATATCGAATAGAGCTTAGGAAATCCTCTTGCTGACACTTTCATTTCTTATCAGTGCCCTCTTTCTCCTTTGGGTCTTTTTTTTAACAACAACTACCCACTCATTCACCCGTCTCGGAGAGATGCAGTCGCTTGAAATCATTCAAAAGCAAAGCCCCCGTTTTTTCTACGCTCCTCTACATCGCCTCTTTTTTAAGTCCCCCCATTTTGAACTTTTAATCCTCTCTGCAACACTCAGTGAAAATATCGCCCGCATTGGCTATGTGATCTTTGCCACACTCGGACTTGTCTATTTTGAAAATCTCACACTCACTTTTTTAATCCTAAGCATCTTTATTCTTCTTTTTCTACTCCTTCTTGTAGGCGACTTTTTTCCAAGATTATGGGCCATCCGTTCTCCAGAAAATGCTCTAACTTGCTCGCTTGCTCTCTCCTCGTTTTTTCTCTATTTATCCTTTCCTCTCTCATTTATTTTTCTCAAATTGGCCGAATTTGCCACCAACGTACGGCACAAGGAGAAAGGGGGTGATCCTTTAGAAGAGATGAAGGAAACCGTTGTACAGATCTTGCGCTCCGCCAATGTTAAGGGGTCACTCAATGCGTCTGATAAAAAACTTATCGAGTCTGTAGTAAAATTTAAAGATAGAATTGTGCGCGAGGTAATGGTCCCACGTGTAAATCTTTTTAGCCTTTCAAATGACACATCCATTCGAGAAGCCGCTTTATCCCTTGTTGAAGAAGGATACAGCCGCACTCCTGTTTATAGCGATACAATCGATAACATCATGGGAGTATTGATGTTTAAAGACATCCTAGAGCTCTACATGCAGTGCATTGAAGGAAGCAAACCCAAAGAGCTTTTAGACTCCTCAATTGACACCATCACAAAGGGTGTTTTTTATACTCCGGAAACAAAAAAAGTGGCACAGCTTTTACAAGATTTTCGCAATAAACAAATGCACATGGCCATTGTTGTCGATGAATACGGGGGCACGGAAGGGGTTGTCACAATGGAGGACATTCTCGAAGAAATCGTGGGTGAGATTGCCGATGAATACGATGTAGATGAGGAGCAGTTATTCACTTCTCAGCCTGGAGGAGGAAGCTGGATTGTAGACGCTCGGATGAGCATTCTCGATGCAGAAGAGAACTTTGGCATTCATATTCCACAGGAAGGTGAATACGACACCATTGGAGGATACATCTTTCACAAAGTGGGGGCGATCCCACATAGCGGACTGCGCATTCATCATGAAAATTTTGACCTCGAAATCATGAGCTCCTCTGAAAGAAGCGTTGAAAAAGTGCGCATCACCCCGCGCCATCTCAACACTTGACTTTCGCCTTTCAAAGTTGTATTTGATTAGATTCACTAAATATTGGAGATCATACGCTCATGGATATTCTCGAAGAAAAAAAGGGCGAAACAGTTGTTTTTGCTCTTAAGGGTCGCCTCGATAGCGCCACCTCTCCCGAGGTCGAAACAAAGATTATAAATTCTATTAAAATCGGGGCAAAAGATATTATTTTAAATTTTTCCTCTCTTGACTATATCTCGAGTGCCGGAATACGGGTGCTCGTTCATTGCCATAAGGAACTAGAAAAAAATCGGGGGCATATTCTTCTCGCTTCTGTGCCAAAACCTATTGAAAATGTTTTATACATCACAGGCTTTCTCCCTTATTTTAAAGTCTTTGATAACCAGGCCCAAGCTCTGGATGCCGTTGCTAAGAACAAAGATTGAGAAAAAACGGATCTCGCGCTATGATGGCGG
>JAJACO010000011.1 GCA_022601475.1 Chlamydiales bacterium | reverse complement strand
ATTTTGTTAACAATCAACTCTCCCGGTGGTGGCGTGAACGACTCAGATGAAATTTATCGTCATCTTAAAGAGTACAAAAAACGGTATAATGTCCCCATCTTCGCCTACGTCAACGGAATGTGCGCTTCTGGCGGCTACTATATCGCGTGTGCCGCCGATCAGATTTTTGCAAGTGACGTCAGTTTAATTGGATCCATTGGAGTGCTCTCCTGGCCTCCCTTCATGAACCTTAAGGACGCGCTTGAAAAAGTGGGTGTCAATACACTCACCCTCACGGCGGGAAAGGGGAAGGATGAGATGAACCCCTTCAGGCCATGGAAAGAGGGAGAACAAGATCATTATCAAGCTCTTTTAGATTTCTTCTACAACCGCTTTGTCGCAATTGTCTCTGAAAATCGCTCGATTAACCAAGAAGAGATCGTACAAAAACTCGGCGCTCAGGTAGTTCCCTCCCCAGAAGCTAAAGAATTTGGACTTGTCGACAATGCCAATGCCACGCGCAATACAACAATTGAAGCGTTAGTCACTGCAGCTGGCATCGAAGGGAAGTATCAGGTTGTTGGCTTTGAGACAAAATCATGGTGGAAAAAGGTTTTAAAAGAAGAGCCCACATCGCCCATGCTCACCGGGAAAATCAAGCACGAATTAGCTATTCCTGGTCATGACGGTAATCCTTTTAGTTATATTTTTACTCCATGAACAAGCTTTTTGTTTTAGATGTCTCGGGGTTTCTTTTCCGAGCATATTTTGCGCTTCCCTCGATGACCAATGCAAAAGGCGAGTCTACAAATGCGCTGTATGGCTTTACTCGCTCTGTTTTAAAACTGATGAAGGAATTTGGCCCCGATCATTTAGTCGCTGTTTTTGATGGGCCGGACAATAAAAAACAACGCACAGAGATCTACGCGCAGTACAAAGCAAACCGAATCCGAGATAATGAAGATTTACCCGAACAAATGGAAAAAGCAAAAACCTTTTGTTCGCTATTCGGAATACCCCATATCGAAGTTCCCGGTGTAGAGGCTGATGATACGATGGGGAGTATCGCACGCTGGGCTGCGAGTCAGGGCAGCGAGGTTTTTTTGTGCACAGCGGATAAAGACCTCGCTCAGCTAGTAGACAAGCGGATCAAAATCTTAAATACCTGGAAAAACAACCTCATTCTCGACACGCAAAAGGTGGAAGAGGTTTATGGCGTCCCCCCTAATCAAATCATCGATCTGTTAGCTATTATGGGAGACTCCTCGGATAATATTCCGGGCATTAAGGGATTTGGACCCAAAACAGCGATCGCTCTACTCAAAGAATTTGGCTCTCTTAAAAACTTGCTCGCCCACCCCGAAAAGATAAAAAGTTTAAAAAAACAACAAACCATCAAAGAAAATACCGAACTCGCTCTTTTAAGCCAAAAATTGGCCACGATTTACACCGACGTTGAGTTTCCTCATGAAGAGGCCTTTTTTGTGTTGAATAAGCCCGACTTAGCAAAGCTCAAAGAATTTTACCTCGATATGAATTTTTCATCCCTTGCGCGTGAACTCGATGAATTAATGGGCACGCCTCAACAAGAGGTGGAGGTGGATTACTCATTGGTAGATGATCTGCCAAGTCTTGAGGCGCTTGTCACCAAAATTCAAGAGGCAGAAGAGATTTGCTTTGATCTAGAAACCACTCACATTCGCCCTCTTCTGGCTCAACCGGTAGGAATTGGATTTTGTTTCAAAGAGGCGGAGGCCTTTTATGTTCCTCTTAATGGAGAGCTTGGCAAGCAAAAAGTGCTAGAAACTTTAAAGCCGCTATTTGAAAACCCAAAAATTGGTTTTTTTGGCCATAATGCCAAATATGACTGCCATATTTTAGCTAATGTGGGCATCTCTGTTGCTAATTTGAGCTTCGACACTATTTTAGCTTCCTATCTCCTCAATTCTTCGAGCCGCCGCCACTCGTTAGATCACTTAAGCCTACACTATTTTGGAAAGGCAAAAACTCCCATCAAAGACTTGATTGGTAGCGGCAAAAAAGAGATCACAATGGACCTTGTCCCCATTGAGAAAGTGTCTGATTACTGCTGTGAAGATGTAGATTATACATTCAGGCTCAAGCTGATCCTCGCAGAAGAGCTCAAAAAAAGAAAACTCGCAAAACTTTTATTTGATATTGAACTCCCCCTCTCCACTGTCTTAATGGAGATGGAAAGAGAGGGAATGTTTTTAGAAGTCGATAAACTCAAAGCTTTGGAAACAGAGGTTTTAAAGGAGTTACGGACTGTTGAAGGGGAAATTTTTGCCCTGGCTGGAGAAGAATTTAATATTAGCTCTCCTAAACAGCTCTCCAAAATCTTGTTTGAAAAATTAGCGATTAAGCCTCTTAAAAAAACAGCGACGGGGCTCTCTACAAAAGCTGAGGTTTTAGAGGAGTTGGCTCTCGAACACCCCATTGCTGCCAAAATCTTGATTTTTCGCTCCTTAGATAAGCTGCGTTCCACCTATATTGAAACGCTTCCACTCGAGATCAACCCCCAAACTGGGCGCATCCACCCCACTTTTAATCAATTTGTCGCCGCGACAGGAAGACTCGCATGCCAAGACCCTAATCTACAAAATATTCCGGTGCGCACGACCTTGGGTCGAAAAATACGCGCCGCTTTTCGCCCCCAAAAAGAGGGATGGAGCTATCTCTCTGCCGACTACTCCCAAATTGAATTGCGCCTGGTCGCTCATTTGAGTGAAGATCAGAACCTCATCGAGGCTTTTAGGACGGGGCAAGATATTCATACCTTTACAGCCTCACAAGTGTTTAATACCCCGCTAACCCAAGTAACGCGTGAACAGCGACATCAAGCCAAGGCGATCAATTTTGGGATCATTTATGGACAACAAGCGTATGGGCTCTCTAAAGAGATTGGGATGAGTGTTAAAGAGGCCACCTCCTTTATTGAGGCGTACTTTGAGCGTTACCCCAAAGTGGCCGAGTTTATCTCTCAGTGCATCGAAAAAACAGGCCAAACAAAAAAAGCGATCACCGTGACTGGAAGAGAGCGCGACATCCCCGACATCCATAACAAAAACACGCTAATACGCCAAGCGGCGGAAAGACTGGCTATTAATACCCCTCTTCAAGGAGCAGCGGCTGATTTAATCAAACTGGCGATGCTCAAAATGCATGACCAGCTCTCAAAAAAACAATTACACGCTAAAATGACACTTCAAATCCATGACGAACTTATTTTTGAAGCGCCTGATGATGAACTTGATACTCTCATTCCTCTTGTAAAACAGGTGATGGAGAACATTTTTTCTTTAAAAGTTCCTTTAATTGTAGATGTGAGCGTTGGCAAAAATTGGGCAGAGTGTTAAAATCAAAGCAACTTAAGAAAGTCGCTGTAACAGGCGGAATTGCGTCGGGCAAATCAACTGTTTGCTCATCTTTTAAAGATTTAGGCGCATATGTTCTAAGTACCGATGAGATCGCTCATCAACTCCTTGATCCCACAACGCAACTTGGAAAAAGTGTGATTGCCCTTTTAGGCGATGATTGTGTGGAGAAAGGGCAGTTTAACCGCAACAAAATTGCTGAAAAAGTATTTAAGAACACCGCGTTACTGTACGCCTTAGAAAAACTAATCCACCCAGAAGTTCAGAGAGTCGTAGAAACCACTTATAAAACCATTTCACAATCCACTCAGTACACTCTTTTTGTTGTCGAAGTTCCACTGCTTTTTGAAAGTGGGCAACAAACTTTTTATGACAAAGTGGTTGTTGTGACAAACGATGAAACTGTTTGCCAACAACGATTTGAGGGGGGTGCCACAGAATTTATGCGTAGAACCCGACGATTAATGCCTTTAGACCAAAAGCTTAAAAAAGCAGATTTTATAATCGATAACCGCCACTCGCTGGCAGAGTTGCATCAAAACATCCAAACAATCAATATTTCTCTTAAGGAAAATCCATGAATCAAGAAAACCATTCGACAGTATCAGACAAACCCGTAAAAAAACGCACAACTCTGAAGCCCCCTGAAAAGATGGTTGCAGAAGAAATCAAATCTGTTCCGGCAGAACCTGCAGCACCCATCACAGAAACAAAAATTGCTGATTTACAAAGAATGGACATGAAAGAGCTTAATTCCCAAGCTCATTTTTATGGTATTCAGCACGCGGGCTCGCTCACTAAATCTCAGATCGTTTTTGCTATTGTCAAAGAAAAGTCGAGCAGATCCAACGAAATCCTTGTAGGTGAAGGCGTTTTGGAGGTGCTTCCGGATGGATTTGGATTTTTACGCTCTCCTACTTATAATTATCTCTCCTCTGCAGAAGACATCTATGTCTCTCCTGCTCAGATCCGCCGTTTCGACCTAAAAAAGGGAGATACAATCACAGGAACTCTTAGATCTCCTAAAGAAAAAGAAAAATATTTTGCGCTTCTCAAAGTGGACACCGTCAATGGAGCAACTCCAGATAAGGCAAAAGAGCGCGTTTTATTTGAAAACCTAACCGCCCTCTACCCAGAAGAGCGCCTTGTTATGGAAACATCAAAAGAGCGCCTTTCAGAAAGAGTGCTAGATCTTGCAGCTCCCATTGGAAAAGGGCAACGGGGACTGATCGTCGCTCCTCCCCGTTCGGGAAAAACGATTGTGCTTCAAAATATCGCCCATTCCATTGCACACAATCACCCTGAAGTGACTCTCATCGTTTTGATGATTGGTGAGCGTCCGGAAGAGGTGACTGATATGTCTCGCATCATCAAAGGAGAGGTTGTCGCCTCCACTTTTGATGAGCCACCCGAAAGACACGTTCAAGTGGCTGAGATGGTGATTGAAAAAGCGCGCCGTCTCGTTGAGCACGGCAAAGATGTTGTAATTCTCCTCGATTCTATTACTCGATTGGCACGCGCCTATAATACAGTGCAACCTCACTCTGGAAAAATTCTTTCTGGGGGTGTCGATGCCAACGCTCTGCATAAACCTAAGCGATTCTTTGGGGCAGCAAGAAATGTTGAAGGGGGAGGCTCTCTTACAATCTTAGGGACAGCTCTTATCGATACGGGATCGCGTATGGATGAGGTGGTCTTTGAGGAATTTAAGGGAACAGGCAACATGGAACTTGTCTTAGACCGTCGCCTCTCTGATCGCCGGGTTTATCCAGCCATTGATCTTGTGAAGAGTGGAACGCGTAAAGAAGAGCTGCTTTACCATCCAACTGAATTAGAAAAAATCTTTTTACTCCGCCAAGCTGTTGCTGATCTAACGCCGCTAGATGCCATGAATTTGCTACTGGGACGTCTTAAAAAAACAAATAGCAATGCTGAGTTTTTGCTCTCACTCAAAGATTAATGGCTCCCCATGCTTAAATCTATGGGTTTATCTCCCCTATAATCAGAGGAGATAAACCCAAAGTTCAAGTTACCACAAACTTTTTTGTCCTTTCAACTTGAGACCGTTGAACAACTCAAGCTTTGCGTCGTTTTGGAACCTTTTTGCCCCATTTGAAAGATCTCTCGCTCTCTGTACCATATGTACTATCT
>JAJACO010000109.1 GCA_022601475.1 Chlamydiales bacterium | reverse complement strand
TGTGAGTGTCATTGGAGACGAAACAGTCAAGCAAGAAGCCCTTAAAAGCCTTCAATCTGCAGCAGGTTTTATCGGAGTTCAAGCCTCAAAGCAGGTTGTGATGCGCTATTTTCCGGAATTGCGATTTATCATCGATAACTCGCTTGATAAGCAGATGCGTGTTGAGGAGCTAATCGATCAGATAGAAAAGGAGCGAAATTCACGTGACTAATCAGACCTGCACTCATCTCAAAGAGGGCGTTTTATTTATCAATAAACCTCAAGGGCGCACCTCTTTTAGTTTGATACGCTCATTACGCAAGCTCACAGGAATCAAAAAGATCGGACATGCTGGCACTTTAGATCCCTTTGCGACAGGCGTAATGGTGATGCTTGTGGGGCGCGCGTATACCCGCCTCTCCGATAAGCTCTTAATGCAAGACAAAGAGTACATCGCAGAAATCTGTTTGGGAGTGAGTACAGACACATTTGACTGTGATGGAAAGATACTTGCCTGTTCTAAAAAAGAACCAAAGAGCGATCGCATTGATCAAGTAGTCTCCTACTTTCAGGGAGAGATTGAGCAGATTCCTCCCATGTTTTCTGCCAAAAAAATTCAGGGTAAAAAGCTGTATGAGCTGGCTCGAAAGGGAGAAGTTATAGAAAGAGCGCCTGCAAAAGTTTGCCTCAAAACCGAAATTCTCTCTTATACCTACCCTCATCTTACAGTGCGTATTGCTTGTTCAAAAGGAACATATATTCGCAGTGTAGCCAGTGAGATAGGAGAGCGTCTCGGTTGTGGTGCACATCTATCGCAGCTCAAACGGACACGTAGTGGCAATTTCTCATTAGAGGAGTGTATTGATGGTAAATTAATCGATGATCTTCAATTCGATATCACCCCTCACCTCCACTCTCATGAACATTTATTACTCGCTTAAAACATTTCCAGCTCTAGATAAACCCATTGCATTAACAATTGGCAACTTTGATGGCGTGCATCTCGGACATCAAGCTGTTTTAAAAGCTCTCAAACAAAAAAACACCCATTCTGTTGTTCTTACCTTTTCAAATCATCCATGCGAGGTGCTACTTGATAAGTCCGTTTCTTTTTTAACCACCCTTTCTCATCGACTTGAACTACTTAAACAAATGCAAGTTGGGAGTACACTCCTCATCCCCTTTACCAAAGAGTTTTCCAATCAAACAGCTGAGACATTTTTAACAACTCTCAAACAAAAAGTGCCTTTTTCTCATTTGATTTTAGGGCATGATGCTCTTATTGGATGCGATCGTCTCTCTAGTCTCGAAGAGCTCAGCGCTCAGCTTAAATTTTCTGTTGAATATCTCCAACCAATCACAGTCAATCACAAAATTGTCTCAAGCAGTTACATCCGTCAAAATATTCAGGCAGGCAACTTGCAAGAGGCAAGCCAACTTCTAGGACGTCCTTATTCTATTGCTGCAAATGTCGAGGCGGGTAAAAAAATTGGGCGAGGTTTGGGATTTCACACAGCCAATCTGCCCGTACAAAACCTAGTGCATCCCCCCTTTGGGGTCTATGCAGTGCAGGTGAGTTTTCAAAACCAAATTTTTCCTGCAGTCGCCAATCTTGGATACGCTCCCACGCTGCATACAGATCGGCAACCCTCTCTAGAAGTTCACTTATTTGATACAGAGTTAGATCTTTATGAAAAACAAATCGAAGTGCGCTTCGTTCAATTTCTCAGAGATGAAAAAAAATTCTTAACTCCACAAGCTCTAAAATCTCAGATCATTAAAGATATATCCTCAGCCAAACAAGCACTGATTAACAAATAGCCAATACATGTTCCTTATGCGATGTAAGAGCCTGTTTTTTAAGCTGTTCACAAGCCTCTTTGATATGCTGCATCAAAAGAGCTGCCATATCTTCACTAAAATTCTCTCGCACAACAACACGCAAGACCGCAATCTCCTCAGCATTTGCAGGTAATGTATATGCAGGAACAACCCAACCTCTCTCACGTAATTTTTCGGAAAGATCAAATACGGTATACTCTTTTACAGATTCAGAAAGTTTTACTACCACAATCGGAAGTGACTCTCCCTTATTTACAAGTTTGAAAAACCCAGTTTTTTCTAATCCACGTGCAAGATAGGCAGCGTTCGAAAGTGCATTCTCCATGATTGCTCTATATCCTTCATGGCCAAGACGTAAAAAATTATAGTACTGCCCAATCATCGTCCCACTTCCGCGAGAAAAATTGAGTGTATAGGTGGGCATCCAACCACCTAAATAGTCCACTTTGTAGATCAAATCATCCGGAAAATCGCCTTCATCCCGCCAGATAATCCACCCCACCCCAGGGTAGACAAGCCCAAATTTGTGCCCCGAGGCATTAATTGACTTTACTTGCTCTAAGCGAAAGTCCCACACAGTGTCTGGTTGGGTAAAAGGAAAGACAAATCCACCACTCGCACCATCAATATGCAGAGGGATATCCCATCCTTTGCTTTTTTTAACATTCAATAAGAGAGTATTGAGTTCTGCAATAGGATCAATTTCTCCTGTATAGGTAGAACCCAAAATAGCTCCGACAGCAATCGTATTTTCATCTATCAATGCCTCTACTCTTTTCGGATTGAGAACAAAGCACTCTTTATCAACTGGAACCACCCGCATCTCAACATCAAAGTATTTTGCAAACTTTTCCCAACAAATATGAGCGTGTGCCCCAAAGATGACATTGGGACGATCAAAAGCTTTCCCCTCTGCTTTTCTTCTATTTTTCCAAGCCCACTTATGCCCCAAAAGAGCCAACATGATCGCCTCGGATGAGCCAATGGTGGCAGTTCCCATAGGTTTGCTTGTTTTTGGTGCATTAAAAAGATCGGCTAACATATTGACACAACGTGTTTGAATCTTCTCGGTTTGAGGGTACTCATCATGATCGATGTAGTTTTTATGCAAATTCTCATTCATTAGCTTAATGGCCTCCGGCTCCATCCACGTTGTGACAAAGCTGGCGAGATTAAGAGCTGGATTTGCATCTAAGTTGAGTTCATCATGAATTAACTGATACGCTGCATTGGCAGGCATACTCGTTTTAGGCAAGGTGTATTTCGCAATAGCCTCTGCAAAATAACGACTACTATAGGTTTGTGTGTGAGCTTCTGACTCCTCTAGATTTTCAATATCCTTCTTTTTTGAAAGCATATCCCCTCCTTTTTAAATTTTTCGACTAATCAAACGTTTATACAAAATAGCTCCCGACCAAACCCCCGTGACTAAAACCACAAGAATCAACATCGCTAAATAAAATGGAATCACAGCCACAGATGAAGGCTGTTTAACAAGGCGTAAGGCGGGTCCAATCAACAACAGATTATATGCAAATAAGGAGTAGAGGGCTGGATATCCATTCTCCCAGACCGGTCTGAACAAAGCCCAACCAAAAAATAAACTCCCTCCAATGAGCATCCATCCATAAATTACAGCTTGATCTGGATTAAGCAGCCAAGCGAACCGAGCAGGAAGAGGAATGATCAAATAAACACCCTCAAGAAGCGCAAGTGTCATGACAATCCCAAAAAGTAGACGTGCAGAAGCAGGCAAAGGCTCTTGTTTTTTTTTGGGTAGATTTAAAGCAAAAAAGAAAATCCAAAGAGTGACGATTGCTAAATACAAAAAGATTTGCCCATACCAAACCTCACCCACCCTTAGAGAGTAAATCGCACACCCCCCAAAAGTCAAAAGCAAGCTCACTCCCCCTCCAACTAATGCTCTATAGCTTTTTGTTACTCCAATCCAAAGAGCTGCAAATGCATAACAAAAAACTGTAGCTCCCAACAAAAAGCTTGTATACCAAGGAGTCCACACCCCTCCCATCAAGGCAACACCCGCACACAAAAGTAAAATCCCGATAAAAATGATGATCGCCCGCATGAGTCAGTTCCTTTTTTTAAATCTATCTTCTCTCTCTATACTCATAAATCCGATTAAGACGGAATAATAAAATATTCAATCTCTCGCGATAGAGAAGAAAGAATCTCTCGAATATGATCGCTGTGAAATAACTGAGAAAATCTTCCTACTTTTGGAAAATCCATGATTAGATGTTTTGGATGCAAAGTGTGAGAATATTCAAGCACCGTTGTTGAGACAGAATCTGATACTGCATAGTAAAATTCGACAGCTGAGTCCCTTTTCATCTCTTTTTGAATAAATTTAAAGAGTTTGGTCGCCTGCTTATCCTCCTCCCATCTTTGTTCAAAATCCTCTTCTCCCAAAACTTGTTTTTCTCGCACAAATAGAAAATAGATGGGACATTTAGATTCCTGCGCTTGTTTGAGCGCAAAGCTTAAGGCTTTACCCCTTTCATTGACTGCACACAAAATACCTTCTCTTCCGTTTTTGGCAAAAGGGCGCTCAAGTTTTATAGATTGCACTTTAGGCTTACGCAAAGGAATTCCTTTGCGTCTTTTCATCTCTCGTGTAAATCCTCTTAAAATCAATCCCAAGGTAATAATAATAAGAACATATAATCTTGCATGAGGTTTGTCTATAAAAAGGGTGATCTCGCATGCAGTCATAATTAAAAAAGAGACGAACATAAATACCCGTTCTTTTTTTAACAAAGACAAGAGTGGATTTGTAGAAGTTGAGCCGAGATTGATCGCGATTGCACCTACAAACCCAATAGCGTATAGCCCAGCTAAACTTGCAATATCATGTACAAGAATTAAAATTAAAACAGGCATCAGAGTCGCTACAATATGCGGTATCTTTGGGACACCGAAGCGGTTGAGCTTTGCAAAAGAAGAAGGGAGTTCGCTATCCTCTGACATGAGATACTGTAAAGAGATCAAACCATTGATGGCTGTATTCACAGCAGAGAGAAGCAAAATACCAAATACCAAACTGACCAAATACCCAAAATATCTTCCTAACTCAGATCCAAAAACATCTCCCACAAATGTGGTGCCCAAATACCGTAAAATATAATCTCGAATATCAACAGATTGCGGAGAATACACCTCTCCTCCTAAAAAACGCAGTCCATTGATTGATCCGAGAACAAATGAGAAAAGAGATGTGAAAAAAGCCACCTCAAACACCACCCAAAAAATCGCTCTTTTCGAAGTTCTTCGCACGCTCGGCTTCCGTTTAGAGGCATGTGGGTCTAATTGCATGATCCCTGTCATATTAGCAATCGTTTCAATGCCAGAAAGGGTGACAATTACACCAACAAAATGCGTCCAGTTCACCCAATAGTCAGATCCAAGTGGCTGTAAATTTTGCCACCCTTGCTTGAGATGTGGGATACTAAATAGCGCTAGAACAACCAAAATAGCGATTGCAATAAGCGCTATTGCTGAGGCTGATGCTCCAATATGACGTGGTCCCCAAATATTGAGAACGCCGATGAGTAAAATAGCTATAATAGCAAAGAGAGCTGGATCTGGAAGTCCAAGATAGTAACAAGCAGATAATGCACTCAAAGAGGCCGTGACTGCAAAATCTGCAAATAGAAAAAAGGCCCCCAGCAACGAAAGAACCTCAGATCTATGCCTCACACTCGAGTAAACACCCCCTCCGTGAGGATGATGTTTACAAATGATCACATAATTGATGCCTATCAAGATAGACAAGATAGAAACTGCAGCAATCAACCAAAAAGAGGCGTATCCAGCAATTGCAAATGCCAACCCGATGACATAAGCTTTGCTAGTTCCTAAATCTCCGTACAATAATCCTGCAGCCCTTAGAGGGTTGATATTGCGCGGACGGCGCGTAGTGCGTGACACAAATGATTTCTCCATATCTTCCGGAATCTATTGTCTACGCCAAAAAAAATACATGATTATCTTACCACATCTATATTTTACTAAAAACAAAATTTGACATATTTTCATATACTCCGTACATAAGAAAAAAGCACTAGAGAGGAATTATGAAGTACATCTACGAATTTATCGGAACATTTTTTCTTGTTTTCACAATTGGAATGACAACAATCGGGCCTCATAGTGCTGGTGTTTTAGCCCCTTTAGCAATCGGATCTATCCTTGCTGTCATGATTTATGCAGGTGGACACGTTTCGGGTGGACACCTTAATCCTGCTGTTACATTAGCAGCTTATGTAAGTAAAAAAATCAAAGGTCTCGATGTTATCGCTTACTGGATTGCACAAATGGCTGCAGGCATTGCTGCCGCCTACCTTACTCTCTACTTTAAAGGAGAACAAACAGGTGCTCCGATGGAACTCGAGGTGACAAAAGCACTTCTAGTAGAGTTTTTATTCACCTTTGCACTTTGTTTTGTAGTTCTCAACACTGCAACTGCAATTGGAACCAAAGGAAATTCATTTTACGGATTTGCAATTGGATTCACCGTCCTGGCCGGTGCGTATACCGTAGGAGCGATCTCAAGCGCCGCTTTCAATCCAGCTGTCGCACTTGGAATTTCGATCATGCAAGTGAGCGCTTGGTCAAACTTGTGGATTTATCTCACTGCAAATTTAGTAGCAGGAGCTTGTGCAGCCTTTGTTTTTAAGCCTGCTGACGTTTGACATAAATAACTCTTTACCTTAAGTTCTGCGATTTCTTTTATTTTTGGAGTTAATCCATTCGCAGAAAACGTACTTATATCTTCTGCAAATGGCACTAAGATATGTCTCAATCAATTTCCCCCTGGATTAGTCCTCTCTCAGCCATTCAATATGCAATACCCCAAGAAAAGCTTAAACCAAAAAAGCTTATTTTTGATGAAGAGCCCTGTTTACAAGACTCCGTTGCAGATAATTATGGCAAGCGTTTCGCAAAACCAGGTCCTGGGCAAGCTCATGATGTGCAGTTTTTTTCCATATACCACCTTCTCTTTGAAATTGAAAAATGGATAGAGACAAATACAAAGGACAAAAATTTAATCGACCTCATTCGAGTCGAGGTTAAAAAAAATCTTAAAATCCCTTATTATAAAAAAAAGGTTTCGGAACTCAGTCTAATTTTATTCTATCTAGATAAAAATCAAAACTTACCTCCCGTGCAATCATATCTAACCCATAGAGGGCAGGAAATGCTCTGTGAAATTGAGAAGTATCTCGATCTGCGTAATACCCACTGCCAGAACGATAATGTCACCTCCGGAAAAACTCACTACATTCTCAGAGCCTTTGCTCATATGGTCTTTACATCTACTCAGTTTTTCAATAAATCCGCCTTGCTTGTCATTGAAGAGCTTCTCACCGAACCTACCTATGCGCTTTGTCAACACTTACAACCTGAACACCGAGAACACATTCTGTCTATCTGCACAAATATCGGTTCAAATAGTGCCTTTTGCATGCTCTTTAAAAAAAAAATCACGCCTCATAATTCTATTATAGATTTGCTTCGCTTTGACCTCAAGCTACAACCTCAAGAAGAGGTGAACTCTGTATTAACTCTTCGCGCTTGCATGCTCTGTTTTTTTACAGATATACGCCAAATCAATGGATCAAA
This sequence comes from Chlamydiales bacterium, assembly GCA_022601475.1. Classification (GTDB taxonomy): domain Bacteria; phylum Chlamydiota; class Chlamydiia; order Chlamydiales; family JAAKFR01; genus JAJACO01. The sequence goes on along the minus strand of JAJACO010000109.1, from coordinate 2,475 downwards.
TTGTTATGCAATCGCTACTTTAGTTTATGCGCAAGAGAACGCAACCTATATCGCTTTTAAACAACTCATTCACTGGATTGAGAAGGGGAGCTTTTCGGTTGGCGATTCCACTTCCATTCCTGTATCTCCACCTATTACAAACTGTCTATCAGACCAGGCGGAACCTACGAAATTAGAACCCAAAACAATCTCCTCTCTCGCCCCTCTTAAACACTTATCTGCTACACTAAATATCCCTCTTAAAAATAATGCAGCACTCCCTCTACCCGTTGAAGAGTTTCTTCTCTCAATGGCAAAAACTTCCCAAGAAGCGGATTACATCGACTCATTGTATAAAACCTATAAAAAAAATGCTTTAGTCCATTTGCAGCTATCCATTCTAGAATTTATCAACATAAATCAAATAGACCCCTTGGAATTGGATCAATACGCTTATAGGCATTTTAAGACTCTGTTTCTCGATCAGTGCATGCGCTCCCTAATCAAACAAATCACTTTTCCAAAGGAAGAAGACAAAGCTTTTTGGTTAAAAATCCACCAAACTCTCAGTGAAAAAATTTGGATAATCAACCAAAGAAAAAACAATATTAAACTCTCTGCAGAGACAATTCAAATCGATTCAGCTCCTCCTATTGCATTCCAAGGCAACCCACGCGCCCTTAAAGAAGTTTTAAAAAATGCTTGTTTTGTTTTTCTTCTTCAAGACAATGAATTTAAACCTGTTTATAAATTAACTGAACTCCAATTTCATATAGAAAAAATTATTAAAAACATCCATTCAAACTCCCAAGAAAAAAAACAACAGCTTTTAAACAACCTAAAAAGCCTAAATTTTAAAAAAGAATTATCGATTTTTTGTGCAAGCAAAATCACGCCTTCTTCCTTCGGTTCTATCCAGGAACCCCATCTCCAGCAGTCCGATTTATTGCTTTTTAGCGAAAGGGGAGGGTTTCCAACAAAACTATTAAAAACAGCTTTTAATATCAAATCTCACAAAAATTCTATTCCTAACTATTCCAAACCCATTCATTTTATAGACCATCTGTCTAAAAAAAATAACCGTCTTAATTTTCTTCGGCTCAAATCCTTCCCAAAGACACTTCTTTCTTCACGCGATCATGTATGGACGCTCTCCCCTCTTTTTTGGAATCAATTTACTCAACATCAAAATAGTGCAGCTCTTATACAAATGGGGCAAAATGCACTCTCTTCGCTCATTCCTAAACAAACAGTTTATACAATTCTACAAAAAGCTCTTACTAAAAATGATTATTTCAAAGCAACAGCTTTCTTTTCCAGATTTCCAAAATTGACCTACCGAGGATTTAGATACCAACTGCTAGCCAATGCAACACCCCGCCAAACTTCTCTACTTAGTCAAATCTTGGATGAAGAATTCTCGAAAATTTGTTTGAGAAAACAGGATTTGACTCGAATACTCAAGAAACTTAACCTTCACGTAGACAACGTTTTTCATCAAATTTATGCTGCTCTTCCAAACACTCCCTCTTTTCCATTTACTCTTTCAAACAAGTTACAAAAACTGTTCATTGAACACGGTATCAGTGTGCAAGACCCCCATACAATAGAACGAGCTATATGTGAAGTGATGCAATTACCCAACTCAATCTATGTTGGAGATCTCAATTGGGTGAACTCAGATTGTGAAGATCCTCATCATGTATCTCTAACTATTCGATTTAATTGGGCAAACTCCACACTTAGTTACTACGAGCGATATCGAAGTCAAGATCATCTTGTAAATCAAGAACAGTATAAACAATTCACTTTTATTTATCCTAAATCTCCATAAAACAATTTCAATTATATATTTTATAATTTAATATTATCAAATAGGAGGTAATAAAAATGATGGGCGCTCTTTTTATTCTTATGACTTTAGTCATTGGTTTTATTTATTTTGGGAAAAGAAAACTAAGTATTGTTTTCTTTTTATTTACACTCGGACTGTGCAGTATCATGCTTTGGTATCACGCAACAAGCTCTCTACAAATAAGTTGGTAAAAGTATGTGGGAAAAACACTTAAACGCTCTACTCGCTGTGATTATCTCCGCTATTTTGTGGGGAGCATTGGCAATTCAGTTCTTTTATCATGAAGAGCCTTGTGCTCTTTGCCTTCTGCAAAGACTTGGAATGCTTGGAGTTGCATCAGGTGCTCTAATGAACGTAAAATTCGGTCCCGGCAAAGCTCACTATGGACTCAGCCTACTTTCTGCTATTTTTGGGGGATTTGTTGCTCTTAGACAAATCGCTCTACACGTCTGTCCTGATTTCTCAAAATTTGGAGAGCCCTTTTGGGGGTTAAGCTTATATACCTGGTCATTTATTACATTTGCCTCAAGCGTTGCATATATAGCTCTTCTGATGCTGTTTTTTGACAAAAATAAAAATCCTTCAGAATCAAAGATCTACAATCTATGGGGACATATCGCTTTTTTTCTGATTTTCTTGGT
>JAJACO010000108.1 GCA_022601475.1 Chlamydiales bacterium | reverse complement strand
TGAGTTGATTATCTTCTAGGTCAAGCTCTTGCAAGGATTTCAAATTGCCGATACTCTCAGGAAGGCAGGTGAGGTAGTTATAGCGTAAGCCAAGCCTGCGTAATTTGGTAAATAAGCCTAATTCCTTAGGAATATAGATAAGATCGCAATGGGAAAGGTTAATATCAGTGATTTGTTTTCGTTGTTCGAGGGTAAGATTATTCAGCCAATTTTTGGCGTTTTCTTGTGTGGGTGGTTCTACCCTAAGGCAATCGGCTACTTTGGTTGCAAGAATCCCTCTGGAGCGACGCTGAATCGCGGCCTTAACCTCCATTAAATTAGCTGTTTCTAACGTTTTATTTCCGGGAAACTCAAGCGTGGGGTGGTTTCTGAAGTATTTATTAAGGATCTCTTTGTGGGCTGCAAATTGTTGTTGGAGCTCGGGCACTTCCCCTCCAGTTAGATTTAAACCCAAGCACCTGTGTGCAATGCCGCGGATATTATCTAGCATCTTAGGTGTTAGATGGCGGTCCTCCTCTTCGCCAAAGAGTGGTGACGTTGTAGGTTTTCCTGCTGAAGGTAAAGAGGGAACGGGCGATGACGTAAGCATGGTCACTGACATTTTGTGGAAAACTCCTGTAAATTTAGCTGAAGTAATTGTGTATTAAATCCATGTAAAACTCAAAAGGTTGTTTTTTGCCTATTTGATTTGGGTTTGCACACTTTGGGAGCAAAGCCAAGATAGGGGAAAAGATGACCTGGATGCAGGCGAAGTGCGCATATATACACCCTTGGAGGGGGGAATCTTAATCGTTTATTTATTTAAAGCACCTTCTTTTATTATTGGAATGTCTTTTAGTTTAATTAATTATGGTAAATCTAATAATTTTTATTTTTATTTGCTTGATACATTAAATTGTCGGTTATAAAATGAATTTAAATACAGGAAGGATTTTGGAGGTTAACAATGGCAAAAAAAACACTGGGGGTAAATCCATGGGCAACCATATGGACAAAGCCAAGGGATACGATCAAGAGAATTGTCAGATACAATCCGAAGCATCGCTTCGTGTGGCTCTCTTTTCTTTACGGTTTTCCCATGCTCCTTCATACAGCCCAAAACCTCAATCTAGGAGATACCTATACCACAGCTGGGATTGTTGTTGTCGCGCTTGTGCTGGGAACATTCGCAGGGATGTTGGGAATTGTTATTGCTAGTGGATTGATTTACTGGACGGGTAAATGGATTGGGGGAAAAGACAATTATCAAAACGTTCGGTCTGCCGTTGCATGGTCGAATGTTCCCAATATTATCGCTGTTATCGCTTGGGCAGTGCTTCTCTATAAATTTCAGGGTCAGCTCTTTTTCGAAGATTTTGAAGATAAGAACTTTGTCGGTAGCGATATGCTCCTCGTCGGTGGGGCTACCTTTGTTCAAGCAGTCATTTCGATTTGGTCTTTTGTGATTTTGGTTAAAGGCTTAGGTGAGGTTCAAGGATTTTCCGCTTGGAAAGGTGTTTTGAACGTTTTAATCCCTTTTTTCATGGTAGGAGCAGCGATTTGGGTGATTTCATGGATCTTCTATATGGGATTCGGAGTAACGGGCGCACAATAAGTAATTAGTTTTATAAATAATAAGGGGGAAAAATGAAAAAAGGGTTCAATCAATTAGTCTACTTATCGTTAGCATCGATCTTTGCGCCACTTGTGTCTTTGGAAGCGACATTTCCTGCTGTAGAAGGCCCTGTAGAGTCTTATCAGCTCATTCAGAATGTGAATTGGAAAGAATTTTACTCTACCGTAGGTCGCTGTAGTCTAAAGTTTCCCACACCACCAGAGCATATTTCTGAGAAGATGAGCGTACCCGAAGAGGGGTATGATCTCAAATATGACGCGTATATTTCGCCACAAAACAAGGAAAGCGTCTATATGTTGTTAATTGCCCAATACCCTGAGTTTGTTGACCAGTCTTTGGCCCAAGCTTCTTTAGAGGGGTTTTTGAACGGCATTTTAGCCAATAACCCTCAGAACCAGCTCCTTTTCGCCGATATGCTTTTAGTGGAAGGAAATCCTGCCCTAGACTTTTTTATTCGTACGAAAAATGTCTATTTCAAAGGGCGCGCAATCATGGTTAAAAACCAGCTTTATTTAATGGCTATGGAATGCCAGGTACAAAATTACGATGAAGCGGGGTATAACTTCTTCGTAAAATCATTCAAATTTAACTAGTTAAGAGGAAAAAAATGAAAAAAGATATCCAAAGATTTGGCCTTGCTTTAGTGATTGGATCTTTAGCTATCATCACAGGCTGTGAGCAAAGAAACAACAAGCAGCATGAGAACATGAACAAGAATAAGAGTCAGTATCACCCTTCTAATAAGAACGGCAATATGATGGATTCTCATTCAAATAATGGTTCTTCTCATAGCGGCGGCAACGGGTCATACTCGAATAACGCCTGCGGTTAGGAATTACACTAATTATTGGTGGAGTGGAGGGTTTCTACTCCACCAATCATACGAAGGAGCTCTTCTTCTTTTGTTTTACTATCTAGCTCTTCGATGAAGCACTTTGTCCGACTTCCTTTTTCTTCTTTTACGACTCTGTAATGCCAATTCCCAAAGCGGGCAACTTGAGCAAAATGGGTGATGGTTAGGATTTGTCTCTGTTTGCCTAATTCGTGGATTTTCTCACCCATGGTAGCTGCAACGGTGCCTCCCACATTGGCGTCGATCTCATCAAAAACCAATATTTGGGGCTGTTGTTTTTCTGCTAGCAAGATTTTAAGGGCAAAGAGGAGGCGGGAAAGTTCTCCTCCACTTGTGCCGTCTTTGATGGAGACTGCTTTTTCACCTTTGTTAGCTTTAAGCAAGAAGGTGATCCGATCGATGCCAAATGAGCTTCGCATTTCCTCTGATCGTTCTATGAATAGTTCGGCGCTGGGCATGCCGAGCTCAACTAAGGAAGTGGAGAGCTTCTTTTCGAGAATTTTAGCTCCCTTTTCTCTTTTTGAGGTGAGCTCACTTTCGGCTTTGTCTGTCTGTTCACATGCGATAGTGAGATTTTGGCGTAGATAGCGGAGTTTTTCCTCAATTGTCTCTAGATCGCAAAGCTTGTCCTCTA
>JAJACO010000107.1 GCA_022601475.1 Chlamydiales bacterium | reverse complement strand
TGCTAATAGAGAATTTTTGGGGATTTTTGTCCAGGCCACTTTAGTGGCCGGCAGTTGGGGGATCTCGAGCGAAGATAGTACATATGGTACAGAGAGCGAGAGATCTTTCAAATGGGGCAAAAAGGTTCCAAAACGGACGCAAGCTTGAGTTATGCAATGGTCTCAGAGGTGAGAGCTAAGCCTATGGGTAAAGAATCGCCGAAAAACTGATCTTGCTCAGTTAAAGAAAGCTCTCTCTCATGATTGAGCAATGCCTGGAGGTCTGGCTCTTTATTCAGGTGCGGAGTCACTTTTGCCAATAATTTTTCTGGGAGATCAATCTCTCTAACACCCGTTTGCCGCGCGAGTAGCATCAGAGTAAAGGGTAAGTGCTTATTGTGCGCTTCCGAGGTATCTAAAAGAGTGTATATCCATTCAGAGCAGATTTTCGAGGGGATTACATTGGCCATTGTTCCGCAAAAGAGCTGTCTGGCTCCCACTCTTCCAAGCGCCCAGTATTCGCTGGGAATAGCTTTGCCTGTCGTAAGCCGCTTAACAAGCGCCGCTCCAAGCTTTATCTTATGCGCTACATCCACAAGCTCCATCACCGCTAAAGCGCGCAATTGCTCAGAGTAAACGTAGACATTTGTATTTCCTTTGATGTTGAGTGCTTGTCGCTTTTTGTCGTAGACAAGAGGGAAAAGCTCATTAAAAATCTGCCCTTGCTGTCCCTTATTAAGACCCGCTGCAATCCGTCTGAAACAAATCCACTGCTGCAAAAGCTCTTCAGACGCTTTTTGTTTTTTAAAATCCGCTAAAATCAGCTTCCAGAGTTGTTTCATGCGATGATCATCGAGCGGATACCCTATGCCTGGGCGCATAAAAAACCCAGCTAAATTCCAAAAGCGCGCTGCATATTGAGAAGATAGATGTCGCTTATCCGCCTGTTCGATCAAGGTTGAAAACAGCGCGCGTAAAATACTCGGCGCCCATTGCGATTTCTCTTTTTCAAGAAGAGCTTCTAAATTTGCAGTGAGCGTTTTAAGTTGTGCTTGTGCCCCCACAGAAAAGGCTTCTTGCAGCTTTTTTTGAGCAGGCTCTAACTTTGCTAAATCCACTGTTTCATCAACAAGGCGCTTATCAAAAGAGCGATCCTCACTCCCCTCTCCTCTGATTTGAAACTCTAACTTCCATTTGTGTTCCGTTTTTTGAGAACATAAAAAGAGCTCGAGCGTCCCCACTTCTGTTAGGTGAGTTTCTAAACGCACCTCAATCGGTTCTTTTTGATGTTTTTTGCCAAAACTACAAATGGTTTTGATGGGAGGCAAACGGGCTAAGTGCTCTTCATCAAGAGGCACTAATGAGCCTATAGAATCCTCTAAACGGGTGTGTGAGTGGGCAAGCTGAAAACTCACAGGTTGATTGGGAGTGAGAGAAAAAATGTGGGTGCTAATGCTATGTGTTCCTTCTTCCGTTCCTCGCGGAAGCAAAGTGAGCGCTTGAGAGGTTCCCTCCACGTCCACTTCGAGATAAAAAGTGCGCGGCAAGCCTCCTCCAATGCGAATCCCCTCTCCACGCCGCACCTTACCAAAATAAGCAGCTCCATACGCAACTGCAAGATCAAGACTCTTGGAAGGAAGAATTTGTGTAGGGCTCTCTTTTCCAAACCATAGATCCAGCGAATCGAGAATGCGATTTTGAAAAATAGAGGGCTTTGTGGAGCCTCCATTAAAAAGAAGATAGGTGGGTTTTTGAGCATTTGCACCTGTGTGCAAAAAATGAGCAAGGTGTTTTGTGATCGAGGGTTCTGCCTCATAGGGCAAGCCCATGGATCGAATGCCACTTGCTTTTTTGAGTTGAAGTGCCTCTGAAAGGGGGTGAAGACCAAAAAATCCCTCGAGAAGAATGTCTTGCACTTTTTCAGATGCAAGCTCGAAGCTTTGCGCTCCACCCACTACTTGGGAGCCTTTGCCTGCAAAAAAAATAGAATAGATTTTTTGAGAGAGGTGAGTGAATAGCTCTTCTTTGGCAAGACGTGCTTGATGCTGCAGTGCAAGGTGTTGGGTGCGATCTAAATCAGAAAAATGCTGCTGCTCTAAGTAATGACAGAGCGCTGCATCCATGTTATCTCCACCAAGTAGCAAATGTTGACCCACAGCTAGGCGATTGAGGGCGATTTTATCGTTTGTTTTTTCAACGCGAATGAGGCTAAAATCGGTCGTGCCCCCTCCAATATCACACACAAGAATCGTTTCATTTGGCTGTAGCGCATCGATCCCTTTTTCCATCAAGTAACTATAAAAAGCGGCCTGAGGTTCTTCTAAAAGGGTTAGATTATGATAACCCGCCCGTTTTGCAGCTTCAACAGTGAGGGTGCGAGCGGCCTCATCAAAAGAGGCTGGGACGGTGATGATCACCTCTTGATCCTCCAGGAGATGCTCAGGCGTGTTTTTATTCCATACACTGCGGATATGCGCAAGATAGTGCGCAGTCGCCTCAACAGGCGAGAGTTTAAGATGACTGTGCACGGCTTCAAAGGGAAGAATTTTCTCTTTGCGATCCGCTGCTGCATTAGAGAGCCAGCTTTTTGCAGAAGCGATGAGCCTTGTTGGGACCTTAGCACCTTGAGTTTTAGCCCACATGCCACACGCGAATTGCGAGGGGTGCTCCTGCCAGGGCAGCTTGGGTAAAGGACGCTCTTGTTCTACCAAGTAGAGGCAAGAGGGAAGCATTTCAAGAGCGTCAAGTGTTTCATGCTTGCCCAGTTGCGGAATGCGCAGAAGTTTGGGGGGCATTGCCTGCTTGTGGGTATCAAAATACGCAATGGCACAGTTTGTTGTGCCAAGATCTATACCTATAATATAGCGACTTGTCATTTTATAAAGTGATCTGGCGCGTGGTAATCATAGTCACAATCGTGTGCAATGTGCTCATTTGTGACGTGCCCTAAACAGACATTGAGACCATTTTTTAATCCTTCATCCTCTTGCATGGCTTGTTTATACCCCTTGTTAGCTAGTTCAAGCACATAGGGCGCTGTTGCGTTTGTTAAGGCTTGGGTGGCGGTGCGCGCACACGCCCCTGGCATATTAGCCACACAGTAATGCACCACATTATGCACAGTATAGGTGGGATCCGAATGTGTCGTTGGCTTTGATGTTTCGGCGCACCCCCCTTGGTCAATCGCAACGTCTACAAAGACACTTCCTGGAGTCATGCATTTTAACATTTCTTCTGTAATCAGCTTAGGCGCCTTTTTTCCGGGGATCAAGACGGCTCCAACCACCAGATCAGCTGCACAAACAGCTTCGTTTATCGAAACAGGCGTGGAATAGACCGTTTTTAGGCGCGGACCATAAAGATCATCGAGATCACGTAAACGTGAGAGCTGCCTGTCAAGAACGGTGACATCAGCTCCAAGACCCATTGCTATGCGCGTCGCTTGTGTTCCTACAACACCTCCTCCAATCACAACAACCTTCGCAGGAGGCACTCCCGGCACACCTCCCAAAAGAACTCCTTTTCCACCATGTGCCATTTGCAGAGAGCTGGCTCCCGCCTGAATAGAAAATCGACCGGCCACCTCACTCATCGGGGTGAGCAGCGGAAGACGCCCTTGAGGATCTGTGACCGTTTCAAAGGCGATCGCAATGACTTTTCTCTCAACGAGATGCTTGAGTTGCTCTGGATCGGGTGCCAAATGTAAAAAGCAAAACAGAACTTGTCCCTCTCGCATGAGAGGGAATTCACTATTTTGTGGCTCTTTTACCTTTACAATCATTTCAGCTTCTTTATACACAGACTCAATTGTTGGTAGAATTTTTGCTCCAACTTGACTGTACATCTCATCCGTAAAACCAATTTTTTGTCCAGCATTTGCCTGGATCACAACAGAGTGACCCGCTTGTACCAAAAGACTGACAAGCCCCGGTGTTGCGCCCACACGGTATTCGTGATTTTTGATTTCTTTCGGGATTCCAATGATCATATAAACTCCTTATGACAGTGCGAAGTGAGATGATTTTTCAAAAGCTAGGGATAATAATTTAGAAACACCTTTTTCTTCCATAGAGACCCCTACTAAGAGATCTGCAATCGCCATTGTTTTTTTGTTATGTGTGACAATAATAAATTGTGTTTTTTCAATAAACTGCTGCAACACCTCTGTAAAGCGATCAATATTTGTATCATCTAACGGAGCATCTACCTCATCGAGAATACAAAAAGGGGCGGGGCGCACCTCAAAGATAGAAAATAAAAGAGCTAAGGCTGTTAAACACTTTTCTCCTCCAGAAAGTAAAGAGATCGAACGCATTTGCTTGCCTGGTGGCTTAGCTACAATCTCAATACCCGCCTCTAAAATATCTGAACTCTCTGTAAAAGTGAGATCGGCAGAACCACCTTTAAATAAGATCTCAAAATTCTTCTGAAAGTTTGTGCGGATGGCTGCAAAGGTTTTCTTAAAGATTTTACGATTTTCTTGATCGAGTTTCGCAATGATTTTTTCTAAATCTTCTCTTGAAGATTCAAGATCCTTGAGTTGGGAGTCGAGATAATCAAAACGTTTTTTTTGCTCCTCAAACTCCGCAATCGCTGTAAGATTCACAGCTCCTGATTTATCAAGAGAGGCCTTGAGCTGTGTTATTTGCTTTTCAGTTTCTTCAATAGAGTGCTCAAGATGAATCTCTTGCTTCTGTAGGCTTTCCACTGCCAGTGCATGCCTCTGCAAAAGCTCCTCTTCAATGTTTTTTTGCACCGAACTGTCTTGTGCAAGAGAAAGAGCGACTGTGTGCGTTTGCTTATCGAGGGCTGTAAGCTGTTTTCGGAGTTGAACAAGCTCTTTTTCGTACACATCTCTCTGTTTTTTAGCTGCCACAAGTTTTGAATCACTCTGTTTGTTTTCAAGCTGCATTTTTTTGAGCAACACGAGGGTTTGATCTAGCTCTTGTTCATTGTGAGTGATGGTTTTAAGTTGAGATACCACCGCGCTCTTTAACTCTTCTAGCTCCGTTAAAAGGTTTTTTTCATGCAAGGCGATCTGTTGTTGTTTGGCCTGATTGATTTTAAGTTCTTGGTCTAAACTTTGAAAGCGCTGTTGCGCTGTCGCATGTGTATGCTGCACTTTTTGCAGCTGCTGATCACTTTTTTGCACGGCTGCCTCTTGCACCTCTAACAAAGTCCCCTCGGTTTGCATAAGGGCAAATAAAGCTGCGATTTCGCTCTGTTTTTTATGCAATTTAGACTCGATAACACCCACTATTTTTTCTGCATCTTCAAGAGAGATGAGCTTGCTTTTTTCTTGTTCTAAACAGAGCGCTGTTTTTCGAGTTTTATCTAAAGAGTTCAGTGCCTGCTGCAGGCTAAAATTCTCTTGCACATGGTGCATTTCTTTTTTGCGACGCATTTCTAAAATAGAGGTGCGTTTTTTTTCGGTACGCTCAATTTCTAGAGCGATATTTTGCTCTTTTTTCTCGAGCACTTTTTGCCCTTTTTGTAGCTCTAAAAGACTATCTGAAAGCGATTTTAGCTCAGATTCTCTAGAAAAGGCACTTTGTTTTTTTGATTTTTTTCCAAAAGAAAAATAAACACCTAATGCATCCAAAAAACACGTCTCTGAAACAAGCTCTATCGCCTGAGTAAAATGGCAAGCTGTTTGATTGAGCTCTACACAAGAGGCTAGACTCTGTTTTTTAAAGCTTTTTTTAGCTTTTTTTAAATCAGCCACATTGATCACCGAAAAATCGTGGATTTTTTGGCTCTCAGCAAACTCTAAGAGCTCCTTTAGGTCTTCTTCTGTTTGTACAACAAGTGTTTCTATATAGGGACGCATAGAAGCCCCTAGCACATCTTCAAACCCTTTTTTGGGGACAATGTGCTCGAAAAGCGGAGTAATTTTTTGATAAAGGGCGCTTTTTTTATTCTGCGCCTCTTTTAACACTACCTTAGCTCCTGATGAAAACCCCTCAAATTCTTCTTTTAATTTTTGCAAAAAGCTTTGACGCGCTTGCATCTCTGTCTGTTGCCGTTCAAACCGCTTCTGCTCTTGCGCCTGCTCTAATTTTTGCACCTGTAGCGCTTGTAGCGTACTCTCAAGCGCATTGATCTCTGTTTGAATCTTCTCAATTTCTTTTGCAAGAGCCTCCACTTTCTGTTTTTGTGTCACGCTAAGCTTTTCAAGCTCCTGAAGAGCGGTTTGAGACTCTTTCTCTTCTCTTTTAAGCGTATTGAGCCTCTCTAAGTCTGCCTGCATACTCAAGCGCTGCTTTTGCAACTGTGCATTTAAAGATCTCTCTTCATTGACAAACTGCAGATGCTCTGTTTGATTTTTTTTATGCGTCCCTCTCAAACTCGTAAGGGCTTGCTCAACTTCCTTGTGATTTTTTCTGTGTTGTTCTAGCTCAGCTGCTCGCTTGTCAAAATCTTGAGAGAGGCCCAGAAGCTCTTTTTCTTTATTTGTCACCTCAAGCAATTTGGACTGCTGATCGCGTGCTAATTCCGAAAGATTTTGCTGGACCGCCTGTTCTCTTTTTTTGTGCGCGAGCAATTGTTGTTTCAGTTGATTGATCTCGCTCTCTAAAATACGCGTGCGCGTATCTGTTTGATTTAGCTGCGTGTTTTGGTGCTTTGCATGCTGCTCGTCCGTTTCAAGCTGCTTGTTAAACTCCGCTCTTTGAGCTTCTAAAGCCTCAAGCTCTCTTTGCTTTTCTTTGACAGTGTGTGCTAATTCGGTATGCTTTTCGCTTAAAGAAGCATTTTTTTCAAAAAGAGCGTGCCAACGAGAGAGTAAAACACCCCTCTCAAGCCCCTGTAGACGCTTTTTATTTTCTTGGTAGTTGTGCGCTTGATTCGCCTGTTTTTTAAGCTGTTTGGTTTGTTTTTCCACCTCCGCATGCACATCATGAATGCGATTATAGTTCTCAGAAACAGAAGAGAGTTTGCGCACACTCTCTTTTTTGCGCTGCAAAAAGCGAGAAGTTCCCGCCGCCTCATCAAAAATACCTCGCCGATCCAAAGGAGAAAGGTGAATAATTTGATCGAGTTTGCCCTGCTCAAAAATTGAAAATGCATTCTTGCCTATTCCTGAACCCAAAAACAGCCCCTGAATATCACGCAATCTGGCAGGTTGCTTGTTCATCAAATACTCAGACTCCCCACTTCTGTGCAAACGGCGGGTGATCGTGATCTCATCATACGCAGTGGGTAGCGCGTCGCCAACATCTGTGAAAGTGACAGAAACTTCGGCCACTCCAAGCGGTTTGCGACTATCTGTGCCCGCAAAGAGTACATCGTGCATCTTATCGCCACGCATCGATTTAGCTGACTGCTCTCCCATCACCCAGCGAAACGCATCGACAATGTTTGATTTGCCACACCCATTCGGGCCTACAACGCCTACAATCTCACAGTCAAAGTCGAGCGTGACTTTATCTGCAAAAGATTTGAATCCATTAATTTTGAGTTTCTTAAGTCTCATTTAATCTGCTTTAATAAATTAACCGTCTCAATTAAAGATAAGGCACCGCTAAATCCCATATTGATCCCTTTTGTGCCCGCTCGCACCTCAGCTTGCTCTTTAGTCTCTGTTGTGAGCACCGAAAAAATCACAGGAATGCCCGTTGAAAGAGAGCTTTGCATCACTCCAGAAGCAGCTTGTCCCGCTACATAATCAAAATGCGCAGTCTCTCCGCGAATCACAGCACCCAAACAAATCACTCCATCATACTTTTTGGACCCAGCTAATTTTTGTGCTATAAGCGGGAGTTCAAACGCCCCCGGCACCCAAGCTAACGTCAGATGTTCTTCTTTTATACCATGCCGTTGTAGCCCGTCTACAGCCCCTTCTAAGAGCAACTGAGTAATGGGTTGATTAAACCGTGCAACTACAAGCGCTACCTTCATTCCCTTAGCATCAAAATTCCCTTCTAAACACTGCATATTCATTCCTTATGATAACGTGTATTCGTGTCCCATTTTTTGCTGTTTTGTCTTGAGATAATTCAAGTTTTCCTTAGTGGTCAGTGGAGGTAAATTCACTCTTTCTACAATCTCCAATCCATATCCTTTGATCCCACCATACTTAGCCGGATTATTCGTTAAAAGACGAATAGTCGAGAGCCCCAAATCAGCTAAAATCTGCGCCCCAATTCCATATTCACGCGAATCGATTGGCAAACCTAATTTTTCGTTCGCTTCTACCGTATCTAGCCCCTCATCCTGGAGAGTATACGCCCTCAGCTTATGCCCAAGACCAATTCCACGCCCCTCTTGGCCGCGTAAATAAAGAACCACCCCCAACCCTTCAAGAGCGATCATCTCTAAAGCGCGCTGCAATTGATTGCCGCAATCACACCGTGTGGAGCCAAATATATCTCCCGTCAAACACTCGGAGTGCACCCTAACAAGCACATCGCGCTCGCCAGCCACATCCCCCTTGACAAGTGCCAAATGCTGCACGCCATCAATATGTGAAGTATAAGCGTACGCCTGAAACTCCCCAAAAGGTGTCGGCAAACGCGCCTGTGACATCTGTGTCACAAGCTTTTCTTTAGATCGGCGATAGCGAATTAAGTCTGCAATCGTAATGAGAGGAATTTGATGTTCTTGAGCAAATACCTGTAAATCGGGCACCCTTGCCATAGAGTAATCAGGCTTCACAATCTCGCAAATCACACCGACAGGCTCTATACCGGCCAGCTGCATCAAGTCCACAGCCGCTTCGGTATGTCCTGCGCGCTTTAAAACGCCCCCAGCACTTGCTCGCAAAGGAAAAATATGCCCCGGTCGCCTAAAATCCCCCGCCTGCAAGCTCGGATTTGCAAGCGCTCGCAAAGTGCGCGTACGATCTGCAGATGAGATCCCTGTAGAGGTTCCGCTATGAGCATCTACCGAGATCGTAAAAGCTGTACGATAAGACTCCGTATTTTGGCTCACCATCAAAGGAAGATGCAACGCATCAAGCCGCTCAGCTGTCATGGGAGCACACACAGTTCCGCTTGTGTGCCGAAGCAAAAAAGCCATCTTATCAGGAGTCATCTTTTCAGCAGCAATGAGCAAGTCCCCTTCATTCTCTCTGTCGATATCATCTACAACGATGACAAACTGACCCTTTGCAATCGCCTCTACGGCCTCTTCAATTTTAGAAAAAATTTCATTCATAGTACGCGATCATAGAGGAAAAGCGTCTATTTCTCAAGCATACTTAATCCATACATCATCAACGGCTTAAAAACTTATATAAAAATAATTAAAAATTTGCTATTTTAAATATAAACGCTAATAAACCTAAAGGTGTTTATATGAATTTTCCTTTTACACAAGATGAATGGAAAGAAATTTTACAACTTGTTTATAAACGAGCTTCCAATGACCATCAATTTCACGTTCTGTGCGAACGTGATGCGCATGCAGCCATTAAGCTCGTCTGCGGCAAGCAGATCCCCAAAGGTATCCACATCCGCTTTGAGCCTCAAAAATCGGATGAACTTGTCCTCATCTTGCCGCAGGAAAATAAAGTTTTGTTGCACAATCTCTCAGATCATGACTTAGATGACATCGCAGAATCAATGGCAAATGTGTGCATTCCATTTGCGCAAACACTTGAAATTCAACACCAACCACGCGGCTACTCCTAAATTTTTTATTTTTCATTGTAAAAATTTAAGTTATTCATTTACCATTCCTTAACATTGAACTGTAAGGAAGATTTGATGAACACTATTCTTGTGATTGGCAATCCACTTATCGATAGACACACACGTGTTGAGGACACCTTCCTACAGGCACATGAGCTTGAAAGAGGAATGCGTGGATATAGCGCAGTCAGCAGCTCAACTAGCCATCCAGGTGTATGGCTCAGATTTATCCCCAAATCAATGGAAAAAATTAATTTCGCGCGTTGCGCTACTTAAATGCTAATCACCTGAACTTCAGGTTAATGTTATAATTGGAGATTGACATGTCATCAGAAGCAACGAATCACAGTGTCACAGTTTTAGCCTCTTCAGAGCAAAAAGAAGCCATGGATCAATGGCTTGGTCAATTACCCACTGGGCAAATGGTTAAATTTATTCCTTCCTCCGAAAAAGACAGGAAATGTGCCGAACATATATGCGAAAGACACTCTCCTTCAAAGTTACGTACAGTTCTTAAGTGGGGCGTTCCTGTCACTGTTCTATTTACATCTTGGGCTGCCTACTCTGCCTTTCAAGAAATGTATCCTCAAATTGTTGCCACCTACGAGTTCACAAACGCCGCACAAAAGTGCTTTGTCAATGAAACCTCCGTAAATCTTGACTGTCTTAAAACTGCCCTTGATCAGTTTACAGCGCCTCCTCTCCCCTATAACCCTTTGCAGCTAGGGGATGGGCGCGAACATGCGCCTGGATTATGGGATCTTACTCAATGGGGAACCGGAATGACATATAAAGCGGTGCGCTGGTTAGCCCCGGGCGCTTGTAACACTGCAGAAACAATTGTTGGAACAATTAGTGATGGAGTTTCCGGAATTGTGACGTATGGAATGCCTACAGCAGGCGTCACAGTGGGCGCATTAAAATTCTCTCCTTTTAAATGGTTAACTTATACAGCTCTAACTACTTATGGCTTATTTCTCAGCATGAGACTGTATATCTAATTTGAGGATTCCAAGCCCAGAGTGGGGCTATACTGAGACCGTTGAACAACTCAAGCTTTGTACTGCTTCGATTTACTGCACATGATGATTCTACTAACAGGATAGGCAAAATCCGCCTAACGGCGGGCAGGATAGGTAGGATAAAATGATTTTTTAATCTCAAGCCTTGTTCGA
>JAJACO010000106.1 GCA_022601475.1 Chlamydiales bacterium | reverse complement strand
TGCTTGAGCATATTATAAATTTCAATCTGCGCCTGATAGTCTACGCTCGCTGTCGGTTCATCTAAAATTAAAAGAGAAGGAGAGCTGACAAGAGCCCTTGCAATCAAAACTCTTTGCGCCTGTCCTCCCGAAAGAGCTGCAAAAGGAGCGTTAATAAATTTTTTCATTCCCACCTTTTCAAGAGAATGAGAGACAGCCTCTCGGTCTAGTTTAGAAAATCTTCCTCTCCAAGAGAGATGAGATAATCTTCCTCCTAGAACCACTTCTTCAACAGAGATTGGAAAATGTCGATCAAAATGAAAGGTTTGCGGTACCCATCCAATTTTTGCATGCGCTTGCTTAGGGGACTTTCCAAAAACAGAAATATTTCCACGTGTTGGCTTTAAAAATCCCAAAATTAAATGAAGTAAGGTTGTTTTTCCTCCTCCATTTGGACCAAAAACTCCCACAAAAGCACCCTCTTTTACAGAAAAACTTACCTCTTCGAGAGCATAAGTTGAACCATAAGCAAAGCTGAGAGTGTGAATATCAAGTGCGTTCATCGTTGTCCAAAAAGAGTTGCAAAAGTGCGAAGATTCTCGATGACATTTTCAGCATAAGGATCTAAAAAAACAGTTTCGGCTCCCAATCCTCTAGCGATTTTTTTTCCGCCCTTTGGATTGTGCTGTTGTTGTAAATAAACAGTTTTTATTTGGTTTTTTTGTGCTAGAGCATATAAATCGAGTAGATAGCGCGGCGAGGGCTCTTTTCCCTCCATTTCAATAGAGAGTTGTTCTAGCCCATAATCTCTGCAAAAATATCCAAATGCTGGATGAGAGACCAAGATAATTTTTTTGGCAGAGAGGGGTAATAGCCGTGCACAATCTTGATCGAGCAGTTCTAATTCAGACACTAGGCGGTCTCGGTTGTCCTCAAAAAAAGATTTATGTTCAGGGTCATGCTCTGCTAAGCTATTTGTGATTTGCGCTACCTGCTGCTTCAATAAGCGGGGACTGAGCCAAATATGTGGATCGTGCCCCTGGCAGCATCGGCAACCTGCAGGAATCAAGTCCAATCCTTCTCGCTGATCTACAATATGCACCTGATTTTTCAAAGAAGGGAGGCAGCGCTCCTCGAAACTTTCGCCGAGTCGAAACCAAATATCAGCTTTTAATGCAGCGATCATTTGTCGAGGGGAGGGTTCGTATGAATGAGAGCTTGCGCCGGCCGGAACGATCACATCTACAGATACAAATTCGCCACCCACTCTTTCTACCAGAAATTTTTGGGGAGCGATACTTACGAGTACGTGAGTATGCGCCTGCAGCGAACTCCAAGCTAAAAAAAGAACTAAGAAATTAAAAAATTTACTCTTCACAGAGAACAATATTACCTATTTGGCAGATTATTTTAAAGCATTTTTCTTGTCAGATAAGAGCGCATGAAATACTCTATTTGCATCTTTTGGAGGAGTGTCCGAGCGGCCGAAGGAGCACGCTTGGAAAGCGTGTGTGCGTTAATCACGTACCGTGGGTTCGAATCCCACCTCCTCCGAACAAAAAAGGGAAGCATAAGCTTCCCTTTTTTTTTCGGGGGAGAAGTGGAAGCGGGTGAGCTTTCACGTGGAGGGATTCGAAAGGTTGAAACGCGCGAGCGATAGCGAGACCGTAACCCCGCCCTGGAGGGGCGAATCCCACTATAAGCTTCCCTTTTTTTTCGGAGGAGAAGTGGAAGCGGGTGAGCTTCCGCGTGGAGGGATTCGAAAGGTTGAAACGCGCGAGCGATAGCGAGACCGTAACCCCGCCCTGGAGGGGCGAATCCCACTATAAGCTTCCCTTTATGTGAAAAAAGTGAAATTTCACGAAAATAGCACTTAAACACTTATGAGCAGCCATCTGCCCGCTATATATAGAGTATTGATCATATTATGAGCAAAAACAGCGGGCCAGATGCTTCCTGTCTTTTCTCTGATCCATCCTAAGAAAAATCCGATGAACAAAATGGGCAGTAGGGCGTCAAAACTATAAATAATTTTATGTGTTTTAGGTGAGTATGTGACAACGTGGTTAGCTGCAAATAATAGGGTGACGGTGATAAGACCAAGTCCAAAAGGTGCTGTATAAAACTTCCATTGACGAGGAAAATAGCGATTACAAAGAGCAAGCATAATTCCACGGTAAACTTGTTCCTCTGCAAGTCCCGGAATTGTTGCTTGAAACAAAAGAGTTTCAGGCATGGGTAATTTTGAGCCACTATCATTGAGTAGAAGATCCATGACAAGAGAGAGAAAAACAATGATAAGGCTGATGCCTCCTGCTAATAGCCACCCAGATTTAGCCTTTGTCCATAGATAGCCAACCTCTTTGGGTGACATCCATTTGAAGACAAATACTACGAAAAGAGGCCAAAGTGTTTCTAGTGACTTTCCCAGCCAATTCCAATAAAAAGGGCGTATATGATAGTGAAGAAATATGAGCAGTAAAAAAGAATTAATAAATAGAATTAGATATAGTGTAGGGATTAGTTTTAAGTAATGAGTGCTTTTTTTAAAAAAAGAGAAACTTATTATTAGTATAATAACAATAAATATTTGTAAAAAAGAGATAATGCTAAGTTGGAGTAAGAACATTTTTTAATCTATAGAGAATGTAAACAATAATGGGCAGGGTAAATATATATTTGACTCATTTTTTCTTCTCACTTGAGTGCTAAGGATGTGTAATCACTGTTTTCATCAAAATCAACCAAACAATCCCAGAATCAATTGCGCTCTTTGTGCCAATAGATATTCAATTTTTTATCCCTTGAAATACTTTAAATTATTCTGCCTTTTTTTTCGAAGAAGAAGCGGAAACAAGAGAGCTTCTGCTGGCTAACAGCATTGTTTGTACAGTTTTTTGGCTTGCTCAGCGACATTTTTATGATCAACAATCGGTTTGGTTGTTTGCCAAGAGCACCACTTGCTAACATATTCTCTATTTGGATCGTATCTTTCGAGCTGCGATGTTGGGTTAAAGACTCTAAAATAAGGTTGGGCATCACAACCAGTTGAAGCGGCCCATTGCCAGTTGCCGTTGTTAACAGCTGGATCATAATCGGTTAAATGTTGAGCAAAGTAACGCTCACCCAATCGCCAATCAAGATGAAGATCTTTTACCAAAAATGAAGCTGTAATCATACGCACACGATTATGCATAGATCCTGTTTCATTTAGCTCTCGCATCCCTGCATCGACAATAGGAAAACCTGTTTTTCCCTCGCACCATGCTTTAAACATTTTTGGATTTTTGTTCCAACAAATCGCATCGTACTTTTGATGAAAAGCGCCACCTAAAACATGGGGAAAATGAAATGTTATATGTGTGAAAAAATCACGCCAATACAACTCAGTAACCAACAAGTGTTCTTTTGAAAAATTTGTGCAAACTTTGTGATAAACTTCACGTATAGAAAGTGTGCCAAATTTATTGTGTGGAGATAGATGAGTTGTATGATTGGCTGCAGGAAAATCTCGCAATTTGGCGTAGTTTACCAATTTTGCTACACCTTTTAGCAGCTGCAAAGCATCACTGCGCCCTCCAGGTTCTCCAAGCTGACGCTTCACCTCTCCACATAATTTTTTATCTCCTAATTTTTCTTTAGAAATCAGATGTGGTTTACGCACAGGAAGCTTTTTGGTCTTATTGAAAAAAGGGGTAAAAATTGTGTATGGTTTTCCATCATCTTTATGAACAGCTTCCGGCTCTTGCAAAAGGGAATCACCACAACAATGTACCTCAACGCCATATGATCGACAGAGTGATTCAATTTTTCTATCTCGCTTGAGTGCGAAGGGTGTGTAATCACGGTTAAAAGTGACAAGATCAATCTGATTCTGAGCTAATACCTTCCCAATCACCTGATCGGCTATACCTTCAAAAAGATGGAGACATCCTCCTCTTTTTTTTATTCTAGCATCTAGATCAGACAAAGCTCTCATCATAAAAGTGATTGCCTTAGTTGATTTATAATCATTGTCTTCTATTTGCCTAGGGTCAAAAATAAAACAGGGATAAACAATCTCGGCTTGTGTGAGTGCAAAATTTAAAGCCGTATTATCTTCAAGGCGAAGGTCGCGCCGAAAAATATGGAGAGCTGTTTTCATTATTTTCCTTATAGAGGAATATTTTTTTTTAAGCATTTTTAATAAATATTGTTCTGAATCTACAGATTAGGTAAAAAAAAGCCGCCTTCTAAACTGTGGAAAAATGATGCATTTTAAGAGATGGAATTAAATTTCAAAAATCTCTTGTAATTT
>JAJACO010000105.1 GCA_022601475.1 Chlamydiales bacterium | reverse complement strand
TTTTTGTCCAGGCCACTTTAGTGGCCGGCAGTTGGGGGATCTCGAACGAAGATAGTACATTGGTACAGCGAGAGAGAGATCTCTCAAATGGGGCAAAAAGGTTCCAAAACGGATGCAAGCTTGAGTTATGCAACGGTCTCGGTCTCATTTCTATTTGTCGATAACATATTAATTATTTTAATTGGCATGCCAATTGCTTAATAAAAAGTAGTTTTTTATTGATGACAACAAAATCTAAAGGAATGGTATGAAAAAAAAAATATTATTACTCACCGCCTGTTTTGCAGCACTCACATCGAGTATAAATGCAGCAGGACCGTGTAACCCATGTTGTGATGATCTTGAGTACTCAATCTATGCCGACTATCTCTACTGGAATGTTGGTACCGATTTCACTAGCATCTCAGTTGGTACAGTTGAGAGTATCACCCGTAATTTCAATCCCGATTATAACTCAGGTTATCGCATCGGAGGAAATATTCGCTCAAATTGCTGGGATCTCGGACTAAGATACACCGACTTTAACACGAAGCAAAAAAAGAATTTTTTTGAACTTATTCAAAATTCTTATGATCTCGACTATCAAATTGTAGATTTAGACTTAGGGTATATCTACGGATCCTGCTGCAAAAACACCTACTTACGACCTTTTATTGGTGCAAAATTCGCATGGATCGATGAAAAACGCTCAACGCTCAACCTAGGTTCAGGAGGATTGAGTAACAGTGACATTAAAATGTGTGGTTATGGACTTTCTTTTGGAGCTGAAGGTCATTGG
This sequence comes from Chlamydiales bacterium, assembly GCA_022601475.1. Lineage (GTDB taxonomy): Bacteria > Chlamydiota > Chlamydiia > Chlamydiales > JAAKFR01 > JAJACO01. Next base: position 4,654 of record JAJACO010000105.1, on the reverse strand, counting down.
AGCTTTTTGGAATGCGGTTGTTTTCCTTTAGCCCTATATTTTAGAGGAGATTTTGCAATTATCAACGCGACGATTGATCGGTCTCATCAAAGACTAGAAGCTGGAGCAATAACAGCGGATGATTTATTCAATGATTTGCATAGTTATCAAACTGGGCATGAGATAGCTGTTGGATTAGAAATCGGTTATACAGGATTTTGCTGTGTTAACCCCTCTCTCATGATTGGCTATGAGATTCAGGGATGGGACTGGTGGAAGGATACTGTTAGCGACCAAGCCACACAGTCACTAGGGCTTGGTGGACTTGTAGCTCGCCTCAAACTCAATTTTTAACCCGCCCCTCAAGCAGGGAATTCAAGATTACGTGCGTGTCGTGTGAAGAGACGCACGTAACTTTTTTTTTGGCATTGCGTTCAGACTCAATGGATAGAGACCGATTCTAAATGATGCTTAAACTCCGCTAAAAACTGGCATCCATAGATACCATCGATCACTCTATGATCAAAGGTGAGTGTTAAATACATCATCTGACGCACAGCTAATGAATCATCCTCTCGTACAGCCACTCTCTTTTGAATGGTGCCAGCTCCAATGATAGCCACTTCTGGATAACGGATAATAGGTACCCCAATCAAAGCGCCAGTCATCCCAAAGTTTGTGAGTGTCACTGTTCCTTCTGCAACCTCATCCGGCGCTAACTTATGACTCCGCGCTCTTGTCGAAAGATCAGAGACAGCTTTTGCTATGTTCACAACATTTTGATCTTGGCAATTTTTGATCACAGGGACAACAAGTCCCTTATCTATATTTACAGCGATCCCTACATTAATATACCGCTTCATAATGATTGTGCCATCGTGAAGAGAGGCATTGAGCAGAGGAAATTGTTGCAAGGCTTTTGCCAACGCTTGGATCAAAAAGGTGGTGATTGTGAGCTTCACTCCATGTGTTTGCAAAAAACGCTCTTTTTCTTTTTTGATAAGCTGCATCACATCTGTCACATCGGCTTCTAAAACAAGTGAAGCGTGTGGCGCTTCATAAAAAGAGCGCACCATATTATCTGCGATGGCTTTACGCATACCCGTTAGCTCTATATGCTCTTCATCAGATTTAGACTCTAGGGGGCAAGGCTTTTTAGCGGGAGCTTGCATATGTGCAAGAACATCTTTTTTGGTGATCCTTCCTCCTTCACCTGTTCCCTTCATCTGGCGGAGTGTCTCAAGAGAAATTCCCTCGCTTTGTGCCAGGCGTAAAACAGCGGGAGAAAACACCTCTTCTCGACCGTGAGTTCCTGACTCTTCTGGGACAGCTTGTACACGCACAGGCGTTGCGGAAGCTTCTTTTTCTGCTGCAGAAGCAACTTCGATTAAAGCGAGTCGCTCTCCTACCTCAACTTCTTGATCCTCTTGCGCGTAGATTTCTTTAATCACACCCGCTACAGGAGAGGGAATCTCTGAGTTCACTTTGTCTGTAGAAACCTCTAAAAGCGGTTCATCTAAAGCCACAGTGTCTCCCACTTGTTTAAGCCATTGCACAACGGTTGCCCCAACGATGCTTTCTCCAAGTTTGGGAAGATTGATCTCAATTTTTTCACTCATGCGACCGGCTCCTCGGCTGTTGAAGGTTTATGTTCGTAACTAATGTACTCGCCACTGTTATACTGCTCCTCATCGAACTCTCCCTCCGATTTCGCCACATAGATAGAGACAACCGCATCACCTAAGACGTTGACAACAGTTCCCACAATGTCTCGGAGTCGATCGATACCTGCAACAATGGCAATGCCTTCTATAGGCAGGCCAACAGATCCTAGTACAATCGAGAGTGTAACAATCCCTCCTCCCGGAATTCCTGCGCAACCAACGGCAGAAAGAGTGGCTGTCACAACAATGATAAGAAGACTTTCCCATCCCAATTCAATTCCATACGCTTGGGAAATAAAGACAGCAGCAATTCCCTGAAAAATCGCTGTTCCATTCATGTTGACCGTCGATCCAAGGGGAAGAATGAAGCTAGCAATGTTTTTTGAGACGCCGAGGTTTTCCTCGACGCAATGGAGTGTAGCAGGCAATGAAGCTGAACTGCTTGTTGTAGAGGCTGCAAGCGCCACCGCATCGGTCATTCCCTTTAAAAAAGGGGCTACACGCACTTTAGCCATAAAAATTAAGATGCCCCCATAGATGAGAACAAGGTGCACAATGCATGCGATGTAGTGCGCCGAAAGTAATTTAAGCAGCGGAAATAAAATGCCTACGCCAAAGGTTCCGGCTACCCAAGCCATGATCGCAAAAATTCCGTAAGGAGCCAAGCTCATGACCATGCCTGTCATAGAAAACATCACCTCTGAGAGCGATTCTAATGCACGTGCTAGCGGCTTGCCCTTTTCTCCTGCAAAATTAATCCCCAATCCTAAAAAGATCGAAAAGACAATCACCTGCAAGATATTACCATTAGCAAGCGAACCGATTGGATTTCTAGGAACTAGACCTAAGAATAGACTCAAGAGCTCGGGAGTTTCATCTATTTGAACTGTCACTCCTTGGTGATTGAGCCCCACGCCCATTCCTGGATTGATCAGCTTGGCTGCTAAAAGGCCAATCGCAATCGCAATCGCTGTTGTTCCCATATAAAGCAAGAGCGTTTTCATCCCCACTCTTCCAAGTTTGCGCACGTCATTGATTGAGGTGACGCCTGTTGTCATGGACGAAAAGACAAGGAGCGTGACCAACATGTTCAAAAGATCTAAAAAGATCGTGCCTACCGGTTTGAGGTATTGCGCTTTTGGACCCAAGAAAATCCCCGCAACTGTACCAAGAACAAGCCCGATGAGCATTTTTTGCCATAACTTCATAATGAGATTCTCGCGAGTTGTTTGATGTCTGCAACAGTCTTGTCCCAGACCTTCTGATTTTCAATAATTTCTAGTCTAGTTTTCACCCAAGCTATTGGGAGCGGAAACTCTTTAGACTGTTTGGAGAGTTTTACTTTATCTTTTTCTGTACAAAGCAGCCACTTTGCCCCTTTTGCTTTGGCTCGAGTTGCAAAAGCTAAGAGATCTTTTGGTTTCATCTGCTTGTGATCAGAGCTAAAGTGGCTTTCTACAACATTTGAACCCAATTCTTCAATGGTTTTCACAAACCGCTGAGGATTTCCAATGCCACAAAAAAGCCCTACAGAGAGTCCTTTGAGAGAATCAATGAGAGTGCCATCTAATTGCTTGATCTCACTCACTCGCACAGAAGCAACAACACTGGGGGCTAATGTGTAAGAGGAGAGGGTTGTTTGTAGCTCTTGTTGCGGCTTGCCCATAAAAAAAAGCAGGTCGGCTCTTTTAAGTTGAGAGAGCTCTTCACGTAAATTTCCCTTTGGCAAAAAGGTACCTCCATTTAAGGGGTGATTGCCATCGATCACGACAATTTCAAAATCGCGGTGCAACTTGCGGTGCTGCATCCCATCGTCAAGCACAAGGAGATCTGCACCTAATTGCTTAGCTCGCAAAGAGCTTTCAAATCTGTTTTTATTGACGATGATCCACGCGTTTTTTAGGCGATCAGCTAAAAGCCAAGGTTCATCTCCACACGCTTTTGCAGAATGCTTTTTGATATCGACAACAAGAGGGCGTTTAGCGTGCTCAGCGTCGCTCAAATACCCCCTTGAAAGAATAGCGATGCGCGCCTTATCGGAGAGTTGCTCTGCAAGAAAAAGCGTCACCTGAGTCTTACCCGCTCCTCCCGCAACCACATTACCGATACTCACAACAGGCAGGGGAGCAAATTTTTTAGTCAAACACTTTTTATCATAGAGATAATGGCGGATGCGCACAGCGAATCTGTAGAGCTGGCTCATCGGTGTGAGTGCAAAATAGGGCAAAAGGGCTAGCTTTGACATACCGCCTCTTGCACTACAGCTCCAAACAAGAGCTCTTCCATTTGCTCAATCATGATATGAATCGCCGTCATATGCGCCTCTTGTATGCGATCTGAGCTCTGAAATCCCCGAATAATGAGTTCATGATCAGCCTTTCCCTTAAGCCGTCCTCCATCTTTCCCTAAAAAGGCAAAGCTCTCTAACCCCAATTCAAAAGCTCGATCAAAAGCTTGCGTCATATTTGCAGAATTCCCACTGGTTGTGAGACCTATAAATAGATCTCCTTTTTTTCCATACGCCTCAATACCTCTAGAAAAGATGTAATCAAAACCCACGTCATTGCCCACACAGGTAATGTGACCTGGGTCGGACAGAGCAATCGCAGCAAGTGCCTTGCGCTTTTGCCGAAAAAAGCCTGTGAGCTCTTCGGCAAAGTGACTCGCATCACACAAACTTCCTCCATTGCCAGCGATGATCACCTTGTTCCCTCTTTCAAAACAAGCGGCTAGAGCTTTAGCGCCCTCTTCGATAAACTGAAGAGCGGCGGGAGAGGTCAGTTGACTGATCGCTTCTATACCATCATGGATGGAAATTAAAATTTTCTCTTTCACAAGGCTGATTGATTCTTGATAAAATATTGATTAGGAGAAAATTTACCTGAAAAAGGTTTAAAAAGCAACTTTATGAAAAAAGATATTGATAGAAATGCAGACTTAAGGCGATACTCTTGCCCCCGAACACTATTTCTTTTTTTTAAATAGAGACCGTTGCATAACTCAAGCTTGCA
>JAJACO010000104.1 GCA_022601475.1 Chlamydiales bacterium | reverse complement strand
TTTTGTCCAGGCCACTTTAGTGGCCGGCAGTTGGGGGATCTCGAGCGAAGATAGTACATATGGTACAGAGAGCGAGAGATCTCTCAAATGGGGCAAAAAGGTTCCAAAACGGACGCAAGCTTGAGTTGTTCAATGGTCTCAAATAATACAGTCCGAGCTTATTTTTACTCTGGCTTACGTTTTCCTATTGAAAGAGGATTCAAAAGAGTGTTAGACTAAAGTTATCTGCAAAATAGGGAGCTCAAAATGAGAAAAGTTTGGATTGTTGTTGCCAACAGCTGCTACTCGAAAATCTATCGCGCAGAAAACAAAGATCATCTCATTGAGCATCACACATTTATGCATCAAGAAAGCCATTTGCCTGCTCGAGAGCTTGTCTCCGATCAACAAGGGCGCGAAGGTATGCGTGGAATGCATGGTGCAGACACACTGGAGGAGCAAACTCCTCCCAAAGTCAAAGAATCGACCCAGTTTGCCGAACAAATCTCTAAATATCTCCAAGAAGGGTATCAAGCTGGCGCTGTAGAGCGCATCTACATCATTGCAAAACCTCCTTTCTTAGGTTTTTTGCGCCAATCCTTAACACCAAATATCTCAAAAATCGTTGAGAATGAAGTGCACAAAGATTTAACACAACAAACCGCAGAACAGATTCGTGAGTACCTCCCTCCGGTCCTATAAATCACTACTGAAGTGGTGTGTTTGGATCCTTGCCGTAGGCTTTTACTTCTACGATTTTTTTGTGCGTGTTTATCCAAGCGTTATGATCGAAGCGTTAATGCTGACTTTCAATATTAACGCCGCTGAGGTGGGGGAAATCGGCGGCAGTTATTTTTACGTTTACGCTCTAATGCAATTTCCTGTAGGAATTTTAATGGATCGCTTTGGAGCGCGTCGTCTACTCACTTTCGCCTCTCTGTTAGCTGGCTTGGGTGTCATATTATTTGGTCTTGCCCCAAATACGCTTACCTTAGTCGCCGCTCGTCTACTTGTCGCTCTAGGCTCTTCTTTTGCATTTGTTGGAATGCTCTATACTACCTCTCACTGGTTTCCTAAAGCTAAAATGGCTCTACTGATTGGAATTGGAAATTCCATCGGAATGCTTGGAGGTGTTTTTGGTGAAGGACCGATCAGTATTGGCGAAGAGCTGTTTGGATGGAGATTCACAACCATTGGCTTAGGGATAATCGGGCTCATTCTAAGTGCGCTTATTTTTATTGTCGTTCATAGAGCTCCTACAAGCCCAGAATCAAAAAAAAGAATTTCCGGCACCTTTCCTGAAGCTTTTCAACATCTGAAAATCATCATAAAATCATCCCAAGCATGGATCAACGGGGCTATTAGTTTTAGCCTCTACGCTACGACCGCTGGGTTTGCGGCACTTTGGGGTGTCTACTTCCTTCAAAACAACCATGGATTGTCTCGTGATTTGGCAAGCTTTGCCAACTCTATGATCTATATAGGGTGGATCCTTGGAGGTCCTTTGATCGGAGAAATAGCCTACCGAATAGGCAAAAAAAAAATTCTATTGAGGTATTGTGGGCTTTTGGGCGGTTTATTTTTACTCCCTCTCATTCTTATTCCTAACCTACCAGTTGCTCTAATTTTTACTTTACTAACGATCGTTGGCATCTGCTCTTCAGCACAACTGCTTACTTTTAGTTTTATAATGGAGATTTTTTCTATCAAAGCGACAGGCTCTGCCTCTGCATTCACCAATTTTCTTGTCACTTTAGGAGGAGCCACTCTTCAACCGTTTGTAGGACTAATGTTGAATTTTCTTTGGACAGGGGGTTATACTCACAAAGGCATCGAAGCTTTTTCAACGTTTGACTACTCTATTTCTACTCTCTGTTTTCCTCTTTCATTTTTTGCAGCCTTTATCCTTACATTTTATTTGAAAGAAAAAAAGCTTGCTCACGCAAAAACCTGATCGTGGTATGCTTGTAACCCATGGACTCGGAAATCAATCTTAAAATCACTTCAATGAGCTCTTCTGGAGAAGGAGTTGGCTCACTTGAAGGACTCAAAGTTTTTGTAGAAGGCGCTCTCCCTGGAGAGACGATCCTTGCTAAAATCTCTCAACAGAAAAAAAAATACGCAAAAGCGCAATTATTAAAAATTCTAAGCCCCTCCGACGCAAGAATTCAACCCCATTGCCCTCTATTTAATGCATGTGGAGGATGTCAGATCATGCATTTGCAATACCCGGCACAACTGATACTCAAACAAGAGCGAGTCATGGATGCATTTCAGCGCATTGGAGGGTTTCAGACTGCCAAGGTTCTCCCCTGCCTCCCCTCACCGCTCTCTTTGGGATACCGCAATAAAATCCAACTTCCGGTTGTTTGGGAGCACGGCAAAAAAAAACTGGGGCTCTACAAAAAAAAATCGCATGAGATTATTCCCTTAAAGCGATGTATGATTCAATGCTCTGGCGGAGAGGAAATTCTTTCTATCATCTCCGATAGACTCACCATTCCCTCTGTTAAATATGTACTCATTCGCAATGCAATTTTTAATGAACAAGCGCTTGTGATCTTTGTAACGAATGGAAAATTCTCTAAGGAGCTAAAACTCTTTGCAGAAGAATTAATGGAAGCGAATTCCTTGATTCAAGGGGTGGTAGAAAATGTCAATACCCGTAACGATAATGTGATTTTGGGCTCCACCTTTCGTTTACTGGCAGGCAAACCCTTTATTTACGAAACTTTACTCAACAAAACCTTCAAAATCTCCCCTTCCGCCTTTTTTCAGGTCAATCCTGGTCAGGCTGAAAATCTCTATCAAAAAGCACTCGACCTTGCCGAAATAAAGCCAGATGAGATGGTGGTAGATGCGTATTGCGGTGTGGGCACGCTCGCTCTTTTTGCAGCAGATAAGGCACACCATGTCTATGGCATTGAACCCATTTCACAAGCAATCGCCAACGCCAACGAAAACGCCCGCATTAACACTGCCGAAAATTGCACCTTTGTCTGTGCTAAAGCAGAAGAGTATATTCAGCAAATAGAAAGTTTAGACGTGGTTTTTCTCAACCCTCCTCGCGGAGGATGCGCCCCTGAAATGCTTTATGCTTTACTAGATAAAAAACCAAAAAAGATTATCTATATCTCCTGTGATCCCGCCACGCTCGCACGTGACCTTAAGATCTTGAGCGATAAATACACTATCGATCAGATTCAACCTTTAGATATGTTTCCTCAAACGATGCACGTTGAAACTATAGTGCGTATGCTCATTACCTAAACTTTTTCATTGCTCGGCTCATTTCCCGCTTTTTCTCTCGCTCAATGATCGTCTGCCGTTTATCCTGATTTTTTTTGCCTCGTCCAAGTCCTATTTTGACCTTGACCCGTCCCTCTTTGAAATAAAGAGAGAGAGGAATAAGAGCGAGTCCTTTTTGCTGGGCAGAAGCCTTAAGTTTTTCAATTTCTTTTTTATGCATCAAAAGCTTGCGATCTCGTCTCTCTTCATGATTGTAGTGAGCCCCAAATTTATAGGGAGTGATGCTCGATCCAATCAGCCAAAGCTCATTTTGGATCACTCTCACATACGCCTCTGCTAAGTTTCCCCCATTTGCACGTAAAGACTTAATTTCCGTTCCCAATAAGACAATGCCAGCTTCAAAACTTTCTAAAATTTCGTAATCATAGGTAGCGCGTCTGTTCAGAACAATATTTTTTTGACTCATAATGAAAGATACTCTAACAGATTCGGTTTCTCTTGACAATGTAGAAACAGTGAACTATTTTTGTTCCCTTACACTTGTGGAGAAATAATTATGAAGTTCGTCATCTCTCGAAATGAACTAAGCCAGCTCATCCGAAAAATTCAAAATATCGTCCCGCAGAATGCGTCCATCCCTATTTTATCTCATTTCTTAATCGAAGCGGATGAAGGTGAACTCGTTTTTACTGCAACAGATCTTGTTGTGGGAACTCGCTGCCGAGTGCCCGCAAAGATCTATGAAAAGGGCTCTCTCTCGGTTCCTTCTAAAAGATTTTTTCAATTAGTCAAAGAGCTCACAGAGCCCAATATCGAGATGCTCGCTGCTGATGGTGAAATGGTGGAGATTCAGGCGGGATCTTCTAGATTTCGTCTCAATGGAATGGACAAAGAGGAATATCCAGCACTTCCTGATTTAACAAGCGCTGTTAATTTTTCAATCAAAAGTGAATCTCTTAAAGAAGTGTTTTATAGAACAGCTTTTGCTGTTGCCAAAGATGATAACCGGAGCGCTTTGACAGGTGTTTTAATGCGCATCCAAAACTCCAAAGCGATCTTTGTTGGCACGGATGGAAAGAGACTTGCTAAAACAGAAATGCCGATCGCTCTAGACTCTGAGTTTTCGGGTGAATATATTCTCCCCATCAAAGCTGTAGATGAGGTAATGAAAGGGCTCAGCGAAGATGAAAATGCCACTCTCTATCTCACAGAAGATAAAATTGCCATTGAATCGAGCAATAGCATCACGGTGACCAAGCTACTCTCTGGAAATTACCCCGACTTTGAACAAGTAACTGCTTCTCCCTACGAAAAAAAGCTCTCCTTACACCGCGAAGAGCTCATTACTCTTCTAAAACAGATCTCTCTATTTACAAACGACTCCTCTCAATCCGTGCGCTTTAGCTTTGTTCCTGGAGAATTGATTTTAACGGCAAATTGCTCAGAGGTTGGCGAAGGAAAAGTGAGCATGCCTGTGAATTATTCTGGAGATAAAGTGGAGATTGCATTTAATCCCTATTACTTCTTAGATATTCTCCGTCATAGTAAAGATGAAACTGTCAATTTAGGAATTTCTGATGCCTTTAATCCAGGTGTGATTACCGATTCTACAGAGAGTCTTTTTATCATCATGCCCATGCGCCTAAACGATGATTAAAGCGCTTTTTTTGCGAAATTTTCGCAATTATAAAGAAGCGTCCCTTAGCTTTGGACCTAAAATCAATGCTATTTGGGGTGAGAATGCTCAAGGAAAAACCAATTTACTCGAAGCGATTTACCTTTTAATTGCCGGCCGCTCCTTTAGAACAATACATCTAAACGAGCTCATCCGTTTTGGAGAGAAGTCTTTTTACTTAGAGGCTCTTTTTGAAAAAAATGGAATTGAGCAGCGTCTGCAATTTTTATTCGATGGTAAAAAGCGTAAAATCATCCATAATGCAACAATTCTGCCCTCTTTAAGCTCTTTATTAGGCATCTTAAATGGTGTGATTCTCTCTCCTGAGGATCGCTCGCTTGTCAAGGGAGGCCCTTTGGCACGGCGTCATTTTTTAGATCTACTCATCGCCCAATCTAACCCCCTTTATCTACATCACCTTACTCGCTATACAAAAGCAATGAAGCAGCGCAATGCTCTTTTAAAAGCGCGCTCACTTAAAACCATTGAGGTGTGGGAAGAACAAATGGCTCCTTCAGCCGCTTTTTTGACTCTGCGTCGCCTAAATACGATTAAAGAGCTTGAAAAAGTGTGTATTTCTGAAACCTTAGCGTCTGATAAACTCAACCTAGAATACAAAAGCTCAGCTCTTAACAAAACACCCTTTGAGCACTCTCCACTCATTACCTATTTTCTTGAGCAATTTAATAAACAACGCCCACGCGAAATAGAACTGGGCATGACACTCACAGGTCCACACAGGGATGATTTGCTAATCAAACTCCATGAGAAAGAGGCGCATAAATTTGCCAGTACAGGCCAACAGCATAGCTGCGTGAGCTCATTAAAACTTTCTCAATGGAAATGGCTCGATGCGCTGCTTGGAGAAAAGCCGTTAATGTGCATCGATGACATTGCGGTCTCTTTTGATGCAGCGCGCGAACAAGAACTCTATACAAGAGTGCATACACTAGGGCAGGTTTTTACCACTTCTCCACAAGAGCCCTCAATTGACTGTCGCTCAATCGGGATCGAAAGTGGGCACTTTATCTCTTAGTCCCACAGAAACAAAAGAAGCCAACAACATTAAAATCCCACTTCCAACAACGATCAAAACAGGATAATTTCCCACAAAAAAACTGCTGCAAAATGGCGTGATCGCTAAAGCCAAAGCTATAACAGCTTGATAGATTCCCATCACTTCCCCTTGACGCTGAGCGCTCACTCGATTTGAAATGATCGCACAGATTGAAGGATAGACAAATGCTAAAAAGAACATAAAAATGGGCAAAAACATCCACATTAAAGCTTGCTTTTTGATTACAGACAACACGAGCAAACTGATACCCGAAAAGAGCATTGCCAAATAAAGCGCTCTCTCCAATTTTAACAAACGGATGAAAGGATAAATCAAAAAGCCCGCAGAAAGAGCATAAAACAAGCCCGTGTATCCATAATAGAAACCAATACTTGCGGGTGTGAACTGAAAGCGATCGATCAAAAATAGTGAGACAAATTCTGTAAAAAGAGACCAACCAAAAGAGAAAATCAATAAACACAAAAATGTGAACCGCAGTTCAGGCATTTTAGCCGCCTGCACAATTTGCTCTATCGAGAAGAAAAATCCCACCTTTCCTTTTTTAGAAACGGGGTTTGTTTCTGGGAGTTTCCATGAAATTAAAATTAAATTAAAAAACACGAGCCAAAAAGCAACTAAAAAAGGAGAGGATAAACTCACAGAATGCGCCAACAACCCACTCAAAAAGGGCCCAAATGTAAACCCTGCCCCAAAAGCCATTGTTAACAAACCATAATTTTTAGCTTTTGTTTTAGGCGTGCTTAAATCTGCAATAACTGCACTTATAATAGAGCAATTACCGGCAGAAATTCCAACTAACAATCTATAACAGGCAAACAGAATGATGTTTTGATAAAGACACGCTGCATATGCAACAGCATACCCCAATAAGCTCAAAGCAAACGTGAGCCTCAGAAGTTTTTTACGTCCCTTTAAGTCGGAGATTTTTCCAAAAATTGGAGCGAAAATAAATTGACAGAATGGATATATTGCAATCAACACACCCAACCAAAGACCCCTTACATGAACTGATGTTTGGGTGTCCAAAAAATTAAAAGAGGGTTCAAAGAGAATATACGCTAACAGGGGATAGACAATCGCTACCCCAGCATAATCGATGAACCCTGAAAACAGAAGAATCGGAAGGGAATATTTGTGTTTTTTTTGATCCATCCCTTTAGGGTAATGTGTATTGGGATTTCATTTCAATTCTTAAGATGGAGCATATATAATTTTTGAATGAAAAAATCTCTCTAGCGCCAAAAAACGCTCTTGAGAAACATTCTTATCGAATAAAATATTTATTACAGTAAAGCAGGCGCTTGTAATCGCAAGAGCCGAAGCAACCATTGGACAAGATCCCGGAAGCAAAAATAAGGCTCCGGCAATTAAAGAGAGTGTTGCGATCAATATTGTGACAGCATTTTGCATCAAAATGCGGTGTATTTCGCTCTCGGAGAGTTCCAAAATAGACTCTCCCTCTTGAAGAAGTGAATTCTTAAGCTCTGTTAACGCATCAAAACCCTCTTTCATCTCAACAACTAAGTTTTGGATAGATTCTTCCTCGAGATTGAGTTTGCCATGCGCTTGTATTAACTGCTCATACAAGCAAAGGGCTGTTTCAATATTCTGAAAATGAGTTCGGTTTGGATCTAATAAATTTTGATAAAGATCGGACACGTCTTTTGTCATTGCGATAAGACCTTTCACTTCTTCTCCCAATAACTTCTTTTGAACCAATTGGATGTTATCTAAATCGCGATGCCCTAAAAGAAATTGAATGCGCTCTTGAATCATCTCTCTTCGACTATCATTTGTGAAGTGAGTATCTTTAAAAAATCTAAGCTCTAATTCATACTCTAATTCTTTATCCGTAAATGCACTCTCCTGAGGACCCAACAAAAAAGTGAGCAGCTGCTCTAAGCTTTCTAAATCTTC
>JAJACO010000103.1 GCA_022601475.1 Chlamydiales bacterium | reverse complement strand
TTTAGAGGATGCTTACGTCCTCATTTTCGAAAAGAAAATCAGTGTGATGAAAGATTTTCTACCTATATTGCAAGCTGTTGCAGAATCTGGAAAGCCGTTGCTTATTATAGCAGAAGATGTTGAAGGAGAAGCTCTTGCAACTCTTGTTGTCAATAGACTCCGTGCAGGGCTCAAAGTGTGCGCCGTTAAAGCTCCTGGATTTGGAGATAGACGCAAAGCGATGCTAGATGACATTGCGGTGATTACAGGTGGACAAGTGATCTGCGAAGAGCTTGGCATGAAACTTGAAGACACAACGCTTGAGATGCTTGGTAAAGTCAAAAAAGCTGTGATCAAAAAAGAAGACACAACTCTTGTTGAAGGAGCAGGCTCTAAAGGCGAGATTGAGAAGCGTTGCGAGCAACTCAAACGTCAAATCGAGGAGAGCACCTCGGATTACGACAAAGAGAAGCTTCAAGAGCGTCTTGCAAAACTTTCAGGTGGTGTTGCAGTTATCCGTGTAGGAGCTGCTACTGAAATCGAAATGAAAGAGAAAAAAGACCGCGTAGATGATGCACAACACGCAACTGCAGCTGCCATAGAAGAAGGAATTCTTCCTGGTGGTGGAACAGCTCTTGTGCGTTGTATTCACTCTGTAGAGCAATTAGCGCTTACATTAGAAAATGATGAGCGCATTGGTGCAACCATCGTTGCTAAATCTTTAGCGGCGCCTCTGCGTCAAATTGCAGAAAACGCAGGACTTGAGGGTTCAATTGTTTTACAGAAAGTTCTAAATCTTTCGGGTAACAAGGGGTACAATGCTCTAACAGAAGAGTATACAGACCTAGTTGCAAGTGGGATTTTGGATCCGATGAAGGTGACCCGCTTAGCTCTTGTGAGCGCAGCCTCTATTGCAGCAATGCTTCTTACAACAGAAGCGATTGTTGCTGATATTCCAGAAGACAAAGCAGTCGCTTCAATGCCAGGTGGCATGGACTACTAATTCTTGATACCCCCTCCATATGGAGGGGGTTTTTATTTGCATTTAATTCCTTTTCATTTTAGTATTTCGCTTTCACATTCCGGATTAGCTCAGCGGTAGAGCAGTGGACTGTTAATCCATTGGTCGCAAGTTCGAATCTTGCATCCGGAGATTTTTAGCCCTAGGGCATCAGAATTAGCAAAAACCTAGCTCTAAATCCCATTATCGGGAATGCTTAATCATCTTGGGCTCACTTTTTTTATAAAACTCTCATGCAATGAAGCCAAAAGTTACAGAAAGAGAAGATCAGGATTGGATAGAAATCTCAAACCGTTGGCTAGAAATAAGCGCTCAAATTGATGCTTTAAAAAAACAGCAGCATGAACTTAAGGCGCAGTTAATTGACCTATCCACTAGCCAAAGCTCGGTTGGCGGAGGAGTGCGACTTGTGCGCTGCATACGCAAAGGGGTCGTTCAATACGCCGAAATCCCAGAGCTCAAAGAAGTGGACCTCGACAAATACCGCAAAGCATCAACTGAAGTGTGGATGCTTTGCAAAAAAATCACTGCTAATCAGCAAGATAAACCTAAGGTTAATGACCTCGATTAAAGTTAGGCATCACAAGAGAATAGCTAGTGCTTCGTCCGCCTTCTGCATTTTTAACAAGAATTCCCTGGTCAATAAGGTTAAGAATATCGCGATAAGCAGTATCCTGAGAACACTTTGTCATTTTAGCCCACTTTGATGAGGTAAGCTTCCCATCAAAACCATCCAGCAATCGATTAATAATTTTTCGCTGCCTATCATTCAAAGAGACCTCTTTAAGAACCTCCCAAAATCGAGCCTTTTCTATGATCACGTCAAGAGTGGAGAGAGCATTCTCTACAGCTCTTCCAAGACAACCGAAAAACCACTCCATCCAAGAGGTTATATCTAACTCACCTTTTTGGGTTTGCTCTAAAATAACATAATACATTTTTCTTTCTATTTGAATTTGCGCAGACAAACTATAGAAGCGATGCGAGCTTTTTTCAGACCGTGCAAGCATCAAGTCCACAATCGCTCGCCCAATGCGTCCATTTCCATCATCAAAAGGATGAATCGTAACAAACCACAGATGTGCAAGAGCCGCCATTAAAACTGGATCCATAGTTGTCTCACTATTAAGCCAGTTCAAAAAACGCTCCATTTCAAAGTCGACCAAATCAGCTGAAAGTGCCTCAAAATGAAGAGTCTCTCTTCCCATCTGACCAGATACAACCTGAACCGAACCTGTGCGCCACGCTCCTACATTGATTTTCATAAAACCGCTGCGCCCATTTGGAAATAGAGTCGCATGCCAGTTTAACAACCTCTCTTTTGTGAGCGGTTGATCAAACTTCTGCGTCGCATCGAGAATCACTTCAACAACGCCCTCGATATTTCTATCAACAACATCAAGAGCTGCCCTTTCCATCCCAAGATGACGAGCAATAGACGAGCGCACTAGCGATTGATCTAAAATCTCACCTTCAATTTCGCTCGACTTGACTACATCCTGCGTTAAAGTTTGTAAAACAGTTTCGTCACGCAACTGAAAGCCGATTGATTCCATACCACCGATTAAGCACCCCTGCTGATGACGCAACTGAATCAGTAGAGTCGTAAGCCTCTCCTTGTCCCATTGAAAATCTGGCCAATTTTCTTGCTGGTATATGTACATACAAATTACCTCGTTCATTCGTAGAGCCTTAAAAACACAAAGCTCAGTCTAAAATAATTATAACATCTAATCTCCGCATAAGCAATTATATTCTCCGCATATCCTGCGGAGAATATCGAGTTTTTTCTCCGCATAACCTCATTGAATAGAAATATGTAGGCCTGACATTTGAACATTTGAGACACATACCGTTTAACCTCTACTATTTAAGTTTTTTTTTTGCAGCAAGAAGCACGACCTGCCCACTTAGGCCACTGGCACTACGTTGGAGCATCACTTCAAGTCTTAAATCCTCTGTATCTCGAACCAATAATGCCAATACGGAACGTACACAGGCCACACACCTATGTTTTCCCAGAGCTCTTAGCGTTGGAAGATCTATTTTGTAGTGCTCGCAGATTGCAGATACAAGATTTGGTATGGGAACAGTCAAGGTGAGTTCTAGTTCAGCGGTCCGTATCACCTTATCGACGAAGTCATCATCTCCCAAAATGCCTTTATTTATGCCAGAGTAAAAATTGATTTCTTCAGATAGTCCAATGGCATTTCGAAAAATCTAAATGTTCGAATGTCAGGCCTGACTCCGTTACAAGAGAATAGCTAGTGCGGCGTCCACCTTCTGCATTTTAACAAGAATTCCCCGGTCAATAAGGTTGAGAATATCAGCAGTATCCTGAAAACACTTTGTCATTGTATCCCATTTCAACACTCACCACGTGCAGCAATGTGCCTAACGCAGCTTAAGGTGGTTTGGCCCTACTCCTGAAAGCCGAGTCGAGGGACCTTCATTGAGTTTTGTCCACTGCAGTGAAAATTTTTAAAAGACGGTTAAATTCGCTCTCTGAATCTCTGAAAGGTTTTTCATGCGTAGTAATCGCCTTATTTTTTTGGAAAAAAGTCAGAAATAAATCAATTGATTGCGTATACGCTCCCATTTGACGACAAATGGATGCAAGTTTTTTATCCGAAGTGATAATCGTATAAACCTTTGGATTCTTCACGAACGACATTTCCTCAATAATATAGTCATCCGCTGACTGACCTTTAGAGGTGTAAACAATCTCTAAAGACCCCTTATGCATTCGATGAGGTAAATCAGCTCTTTTACCATCAAATACCAAAGTCAAAGAAAATTTTGTATCAACCAAAGAGTCAATAATTTGCTCTCTTGCCTCTTCAAGAGTTTTAGTTTCAT
>JAJACO010000102.1 GCA_022601475.1 Chlamydiales bacterium | reverse complement strand
GTCTGACCATACGGACTCTATGAGCCCAGGTTTGCCCACCTTCAGCTAAGGTTTGGAACAAGCGCATAGTCTATTCACTCATCCAGGCTATTTCACAGTCTTCTATAGAAAATGAAAAGTCCTCAACCTCTTTTTCTAAAATTGAAATCACTTTAGAGAAATGATTCGTGTAGTTTTTATTTACATTTTCAATCACTTGGCAATACAACTTGACCAATGGCTTTCCCATTTCCCACTCGCCTCCTTTAAATCCCTTTTCAAATTCTGTGCATTGAATTTCAAGATTGTTACTGATAGGAATCAATGCAATTTGAAGTTTCCCATCTTCTCTTCTTCTCTCTGCTACAGCTTTGATTTTAGCTGTATTCCAGGCTGCGTTGCAGGTTGCAATAGTAAGCCCTTGTTGAAGCTCTTGACCCAAGACTGCGTAGAGTTGTTGTTCGGGAAGCTGAGTTGTCTTTTTTAGAAAAGTTCTCCAAAAATTGAGGTCTTGTTTGCTAGGTTTGTTCTTTGGATAGACAAGATTAAATATCAAGGTTGTCTCATTAGGATCATTAAATCCAACCCATGCCGTATAAACGTATGTATCGTCTATTTTTATTTCTACTTCTTGAAGAGGATACATTCCCCAATTTAACTTAGAGCTTGATAGAGTCTCTATACCAGCAGCTTTTAGAGCAGATAGATTATGCATTTCACTTTGAAGTACATTGGTACTTAATTTGAGACGTATTAGTGGCTGGTCAAGAGAGTCTGGATTATTAAAATATTTTGCAAGTACCTCAGCAGGGCCCCAATAAATCCAATCACAGGGATTGGGTTCGCCTATAAGACTTTTGGCAACAAAATTATTGGGAACTGCAAACTCTACAGCTAAAGGATTGACAAGCTCAGGGATAAGCTGTAAGCATTTGAAATCCTCTCGATTAAATATCTCCTGCGAACCATTAGAAAAAAGGTAAGGGATATTTGACGATAAGATCATAACAAAAAGGATTAGTGTTTTTTTCATTTTGGGAACCCCCATTCATAATTAAGTTCTATAATCATATCTGTATCAAGAGATATTGCTTTAAAAGTAGCTAGTCCTGTTGTCTCACCAACGACGGCTGGTTGTATCGTGGCTCTTAATTTTCCATGTTCGTTCACTTTTCTTTTTCTGGGAATAGTTTCCTTTCCTGATATTGAAATAACTTCTATGATTTCATTAGGTTTAAAATTAGTCAATTCAAACGCAAATAATTCAAGATCAGAAGTTAGAATTTGCATGGAAACCTTGTGTCCTGCCTGATCTTCAGCTTCCAAAGGATTTGGAATAATCGTGACACTATATTTATTCTTATCTTTTCGACTCCAAGGAATTAGAGCATACTCCATCGGTTCTCCTGGAAGGTAGTTTCCAAATGATAAAATGTGATTAGAGAGCTCGATTATGGCTGATCTAGTTGAAGATCGAAACAGCATTTTACCTTCATTATCTGTAAAACAATCACCTAGTTTTATAGGCTTTTGACCTAGATTTGCACAGCATAAATAAAATTTTTGATTCGAACGGAAGTGCTTGGCATCTAAAGTACAGGCTCCATTAAAGTGACTATCCTTATCTGAAGTAATATCTCCTAAATACATTTCAACCTCCTCTTCAGTTACCTTGCGATACGAAAGACAAGGAATATTCTCTTCTTCTGCACAAAGAGGGCTCATGCAGAAAAACAGAAAAAGGATAAGAAGTGTTGTTTTTTTCATAATTTCACCAAAATCGAATAAATTTACCTTCTTTTAATATTTAGATACCTGAAAGTCAATAGCTTTTTGAAGTAGACTGAAAGCTGCGAATCTTGATGAAGCACAAGACTCAAATAAAGAAATATGAATGGATGGTCGATCAGTGGATCTATTGATTGACCATCCATTCTAACGCGTAAAACAGATTAAATTTTTATCCTGTTGAATTAGGTTGTCGAGATGAAGGCAAGCGCTTTAGCATATTGTGAGGTGATTGGCAAGAAAACGAAAAAACGATGGGGAGATGAAATTCAATGGATTTTTTAAGCTCTTTACAAGAAAATGACATGCAAAATCAATTTTTTTTATCTTTATTATGCAAATTATTTACCCAGATACTCCAGTTGTTCGATCTCTTTCCGATCATCCTGAAACGTGGAATGCGCTGTATGATCAATTTATTGAAACATTTGGTCGTAGAGTTAGATCTGTTCAATCTTACTATCTTTTCTTTGAGTATCTAGGATTTACAAAAAAGCAATTGGAAATCCCGTCGTCTTTGATACAACCGCAATTCGATGATCTTACTATATTGATGGCTATCGATCCTAAAAAAGGTGTGAGCGAAGAAGAAATCGGTATTCTCGATAAGCACTTGAAAAAAATTGAGTCAGACATAGTCTCATACGTAAAAAAGAAGTTACTTTCGATGAAAACAATTTTCGATTCATTAATCGAAGAGAGAATGAGAAGAACTTCGACCTTTAAAGCTGCTCAGGAACTTATTGACTCATTATTTGGGAGCATGTTGTCTCTGATAGACCAAGACTACGCTACATTTATGCAGCATGCAACAACTTATCTAGCTTGGGATATATTTTGTGGAATTCATCCCCTAGATCTATCTTTGGAGGCCATTCGACAAAGACAGTTGGGGTATTGGATGCAAACATGGGAACAAGGAATAAAATTACCTTTCGGGAAAATAATTGATGACCAATCGAGCTATTATAAGATGGAATTTGCTTCACGTTTTAAAGAATTTGAAGACATGGTGGACTCAGAAATGCATACATATCTCATTTTAGGATATGAAATTGACAATCAGGTGCATCCTATACAATGCCTGACATATCCTCCTAAAGATTTGCAAGCTCTATCTAAACGGAATGAACTAGCTTTGGGAACGGTCATGAATATTCAAAAGACTTTGAAAAAGGACATGTTAAGTTTTCCTGGGAAAATTTATTCTATAGATAAATCAACCCATAAATTCCTGGAAATTAATGAACCAATGTTTTTATTATCCTCATAATGCCCCTTTGTTTATTTTGTGTAGAAACGGGAGTTACGTGTATGACATCGGGTGTTATGGCTAATAGGGGATGAAGAAATAAGCCTTTTCTAGACGTTGATTCTATACTTCTATACTAGGTTTTGTAGTGTAATCCAATGAGCTTTTATCATTAATGCAAAGGACTACCTCACTATTTTTTACCTTGAAAAGGTTGCTTTTCGATGAGGTAAAGCAAATTGTTCAGGCTTAATATAGTCATTGCTAAAAAAACGCAGCAAGCTGCTACTTCATTTTTTGTAAATTGTGGTGTTAATCACCAACCACAAACTGAGAATCACCAGAAGAATAGACGAGAAAATTCTCATGAAAGTGAACTATATATTTTTTACTTTCCACAGTTTCTACTCTCCAGGTCCTAGACTCGCTTTTCTCATGACCAAACTCTCCTTGGTAAAAAACAACCTGATGACCAGGGTGCTCTTCTGAAGATGGAGGATGAGGGGATCTAGAAGAATACACTGCAGTTACGGTGTACCCTCCAATATAATCTCCTGTGTAGTTGCAATATGACCAACCGCATGGATCGTTTAATTCACACGGTGGATTGTCATTATCAATAGTCCAAGCTTTACTCATAGAAGCATGTACTGACTTTGCGTAAATAGGAACCGCAGCTGCTAAATTTTGTTCAGTTAATGTATTTTCTTTCGGTACAAGAATCTCTTCTAGTGCATTGATGTGAGGGTGTACAAGTTCTCCAACGCACACAAATGGAAAATAAACACAGAAAAAAAGAAAATAATAATTCTTCATAAAATAACACGAGTGGGTTTAAATAAGAAAAATATTACACAAAATAAAATTAACAATCCACAATTATTTTATAATTTAAACAAAATAAATTATGTCTATATGGACTTAAATTAATTTCATAATAAATTTCAGGGAAATAAAATTGAGAAAAAACATGAGTCCACAACTTCATTTTCCAGACGCAAAACAAATAAAATAATGTGTTTACAGCCATCCGGTTTTAGTAAAAGCGTATTACCTAGAAAAGGGAGTCACAAAAGCTATTGCTGAGCTTGCAGCAGAAAGATTTACTGATGGTTATAAAACTACACTTGGCTTAAAAACGGGAGTTATGTTCATAATTAACCATCTTGAAGAAGGAAAAGATAGTTTTTCAGAAAAACCTCTGTCTACTTTTGAATATTCGCTAATCGATTGGAATAAAATAGCAATGTGCATGGAACAAACCCTTATTGGGTATGTAAATAAAAAATTTAATTTCTGACACCAATCCCAAGAGATCTGAGCTGACTTTATGATTGTATCTCTTCACTGTACTTCCTCTTTCTGCATCCAAAAAGCTTCCTCTGTAATTTGGAAGTTGCTAGCGAGTGGCTTCATCCCATCTTTAGGTAACCATTTTGTAAGATTTTTCTGCTGTCTTAAAGTTTCCATTATAGGAAAGACTTCATCAAGATTTGTTACCTGATCAAGAGCTCTTGCAACAATGGGTCGTTCAGATTCTGATTCAAAATCACGAAGAGCTTCCCCTCTTGAACCTTCAATTTTAGAGGAAATTTGATCAAAATGATCTGTATTCGACTCCCTAATTTGAGAGTATCGATCAGTAAGTTCTTCTTTTTTCTCAGGTAATTGAGTTGAGAAATGACTTTGATAATCCGCAAGGCTTTCTTGAAAAGCTGCTTGAGATTTTTCCGATGACACTTCATCGGGAAGAGAGTGACTGGCTGCAATGTGAGGGTCGGTAAAACCACTGGGAGATTCCATCGGCTGTAAATGACTTTTTACGTGATCTACAAAACTACTAATGAGGGCATCCTGAGTTGGAGCCTCTCCTTTTGTAAGAATCTCCTCAACTTTCGCAAATCCTCCTTGATCCGCAAATTGGTCAGAGGCCCAATTGACAAAATCTTGATTAAGTGAACGACGAACTAAATGAGAGTTTTGTTCCGACCAAGTTGCATTTTCAGAAATTTGGTTAAGTTCGCTTTGAGCTATCTGGTAGGAATTCTGAGAGCTTTCCATATTTTCATGTGACTGGCTAAGACTTTCGGACATGCGCATGCCTTTTTCATCTAAACTATTATAAGCATCCGAAGAGGATATGTCCTGAAGATGTTGGAAATGCTTTTGGAATTCTTCGCTTTTAATAATATTGCTAGCTGAGCTCAGAGCCTCCTCTTTGTTGCCTCCAAGAGTTCCGGTAGCACTTGCTTGAACTACAAAATTGACTCCTAATCCTGCTAGAGTTTCCATACTTTCTCGAGAGCTCAGGCCGTATTGTTTTCCCCAATTTTCCGATACATTCTGAAAATAACGCGCACTGTCTTGTAGGTCGTACGCTTCTCTGCTTGAGAGTCCATTAGAATAGCTTTCTGAATGAGTTAAGTGATCGGATAAATCAGCTACATTGCGTGAATGTGATGCAATACTCTCCGAGTACGTTGATTGCGCATTTTCAGCTGTAGATTGAGCATGCATTTGAGATGTTTGTAGACTTTGGCTGATAGATTCGTCTGAAAACAAACTGGTTCGAAGTTCAGAACTACTTTGTTTAAAAATTTGTTCTTCTTGCCCATACACTGCTGAAGAATTTCCTTTGTTTTCTGAAAAAAAACCACTTGAGAGAGAAGGAGCCAAATTGGACTGAAATCCAGATGTGTTATGATAAGAGGTTTGTCCAATGCTTGTATTTCCAAAAGAGTAATTTCCGGAGGTTTGTTCGGCAGCAGCAGATGATGCCGCTGAGTGCGCAGGAGACATCATAGAGCTCGCTAAGTGAATAAAGGAGCCCACTCCTCCCTTGAGGATTGCATAAGTGATGAAAGGTATGCTAGCCGCTAAAAAACCGCTCAATGCGTAAATATCAGACTGTAGATTATCCAATCCAATACTGGTAAATAAGCTTAACCCTTGATATGGGCCTGTCAGTCCATTGAAAATAGTATCTGCATAACCATGAGATACGCTCTGCATAATATAATTTAAAATGGCATAGAACGGTGGCCAAAGTTGGATCCACAAAACTAGCCCTACCCACGTCATAATATATTTTAACCCCCCAGGGAGAACCGAAAGTGGGAGAATGAAAATAAAGGCTGCATAAACTAAGGCTTCGATAACAGCTCTGAGTGTGACAAGGCTGCTCGAAGCAAGAGATCCGAGAGTTTGATAAGTATTTCTCTGTTGTAAATGGGCTCTTCCTTTAGCAAAATTATTGCTTCCATATTCATCAAGTAAAAGATTCATCACAAGTTGTTGACTGATCAGTTCTTCTTTGTCTTTCTGAAGGTTTGTTATGGCTTGGAAAGTTAGAGGTAAATTTCGACATACATCAAGCTGCCCGTAGTAATTTTTCTCTTTTTCAAAGAATGGAGTCATCTTTTTAATTGCTGCTCGGCATGAAAGGTACTCCCCCATTTTAATGTCTCCTGACCCCACTGGCTGATAGCGAATCATTCTGACTTTAGATGTTTTCTCCTCAAAAAACTTCCAAAGATCGCATGTTTTTTTCATCTCATCAATTGTATACTGCCCAAGCGCAAGGTCATACAGTACACATTGCTTGCAAAACATCCTGAGATTCTTTTCTAAATCGGCATTTGAAATCTGATAGCGGGAAATATCCATCGCATGATCAGCTCCAAAGATCATCCCTGTCGAGTTGTAGCTCAAATCATTTGGAACATGCATTGTCTTCTCAACAGCTTTTGTTATTTGATACCCGACAGAACTTGCAAGTTCTGCAAACTTAGCTAAAAGAAAAGGGACGTGATCGATTTTGTATGAACGATCTTTTAATATATCTTCGATGTGAATGCTTGAAGTTGGAACCATAAAAATCCCAACAATCGCAATCAGTGGAATGGCATATTGGGAGAGAAAAATTTGACCTGAAGAACTGAAAAGAGCTTTGGCCACAACCCATAGAGCCCCTATCGACATCGTGATCATCATGAGAGGTTGGAGGAGGCTGCCGCTCTGACTGTTCATCAGAATGGCAATCGCGTTGAAAATGTTTTTGAGGATTTCTCCTCCTCCATATGTAACTACTGTCATTGACTTTGGCCCATTGAATTTTTCATCTCATTGTTTAGAAAGAGATACTCTTGAGTATCATTCTTCAGAGTTGCTTTGTGTATTTTCTACAATGTGGAAGCGGTCGCACTTGGCATAATTGTCAACGTGCGTCCAGGAATATTCAATAATCCACTTATTGTCTTCTTTGTACATTTCACTGTCGTGACTTTTTATTGAACGATCATAGGGAGTTTTCTCATCCCATCTTTCCTTTGATCTCTTAGCCACTTGAAAATCACCTCCCCATATCTCTTCAATTAACTTGTGCCCCTTGCAAACCTTTGAAGTTTCGGCATTTTCATGGGGGTTATTAACTGCATTTCCGTAAGAAATGGTCATCATGCTCAACATGATAATTATTAATTTTTTCTTCATGTTCTTCTCCTTAAAATTCAAATTTATACCTCTAACCTAAAATGATTTCCGAGGCTATTTGCTGTTCAAGCAATTGAACTTTTTGCATTAATTGAAACTCTTGTTCCATAAGTCTAGCTGAACGTGTTTCATAATAATGCACTGTTTTTTCAACTCGCTCTAAATCAACAAGAAAATCATCTATCTGATCCGAATACATTTGGCTCTGTTTGAGTTGATAACACCCTTCTCTAACTAATTGAATCGCCTCTTTTAAGAATTTTGAGAGGAGATCCATAGCAACGATTTCTGATATTTGATAAAGATCTATTGGGCAATACCCATGCCTGTAGGCAGTAAGAACGTTGATGATTTTATAGAGTGGTAGATTTGATTTATTAAGAAGATCCTTTTCATTTTCAGATAACTCTACATCACTTAAAATCTTCTCTTGCATTTTCAAAAGTTCTTTTTGGATTTTTCCGGTCCAAGATTTTTCTGGTGTCAGGTGAATCTTATTCTCATGTAAAACCAAGCAGTCCTTTTTTCTACCACATCCATATACGTTCAACTCCCCACCCTCTAAAAGAGTCTTTAAAAAGGTCTCATCTTGAATTTTTGATGACATTCTTCTAAACCGGGTTTCTTTATCTTCTTTGGATAAGACCACCGTGCCTATCAATGTCATAAATAGTTCAGCAAGCTCTTGGTCGTTCGCTAGATAAGCTTCTTTTTGGATGACTCTCCATGTTAGGTTGTATTCTTCAAAAAGAAGGTCTTTGTATTCAGGATCTCCTGAGATATTTTTCCTAAGATGCTCATGTTCGGATGATTGGGAACAGTCATGTCTCGCAGAAAGGTAGTCATTAAACATCCCTTTTTTACCACCGACTGTTCTGCAAATGTGTTGGCTTGCTTGGGTTTTCCGGGGCCAAACAGATCCAACAAGACCAGCAGCCAATTCGCAACTATTGATGTTAAATGCATTAATGTTGTTAGACCAGGTTTGAAGATTTTTGATTGTACTGGAAACTTGGGGAGAGACTGTTTCTAAACCTAAGAGAAAGGCATAACCCATGGCACTACTTCCCACACTTTTGAGTGTATCGACAAGCTGCTGACTATTGATAAAAGAAAAACCTCCCGCATAGAGATCTATCCCTCCGCAACCGGCGTCAAACTTGGGAAGATTTATCGTAAGAGGAGATCTATTCATAACACTGTTACGTATAGTTAAGCCTCCACCTGTCAAATATCCTGCTTTTTGTCCTTCATAGATGCCTGAAGTGGAGAGATTGGATTGGGAACCAAATCGATCAAAAAAGTTATTCAGCTCTGAATGCATATCAGCCAACATTGAATTTGTAAAAATAAGTGCGATAAGCGTGAAGATTCTCATTCCATAACCTCTTGAAATTGTAGCATTATGTTTTCTTCAATTTTATCAATTGAAACCAACCCAAATGCAATTGGATGGACTATATCGTTTCTTGGATCCACAACAACCAGGGCTGGAAAAAGGGCGATCTCCATTTTTTTTGAGATTCCATTGTCCTTTTTTGTGTTGTGCAATTGCTCTAAAACTACCTCATCTACAGAGACGTTTAAAACTTCCCAACCATATTTCTCAGAAAACTCTTGAACAACCTCTGCTACATGCATCGATACGGGATTGCTTCCCTCATAAAAAAAGATCAGGCCGTGGTTTTTTGTTAAAGAAGCAATGATTTGATCCCTTTTTTCTAAAGCCTGATTTTTGTGAAATTGCAGTCCATATTGGGAAACGGGTCTCCCTGTAACTGTTTGATCTAAATAAGGGTTGCTAAGCAGAAGATGAGCCCAAGCTGAGGCGAAATCTGATGATTTTTCTACCCATTTCATTTGTTCCTTCATATATACTAAGACGTTCTCATCTGTAGGGTTAAGAATAGCTTTGGATAACTTCTCCTCAAGATTTTGACGTATTTGTTGTATCTCTTCATTCGAAGAAGCGGGATTCTCTTTTTTCGCGGGTACTTCCTGTTTTTTATCCTCGTACCACGCCCATCCTTCTGCTCTTCTATCGTGATAGCCGGCAGATAGACTTTGATTCCCAAGCAGTAGAACAAAGATAAAATAAGAAATTTTACTCATTTTCCTCCAAAATCTTCTCTTTTAATCGGTTTTGAAAAGAATCCAACTTCTCATAAAAATGTTCTGGAATAGAAGCTTGTGTACTCTCATAGAGTTCGCTGAAATCCATTTTTGAAAAATCCAAACTTGAGATTTCATCTAGCTTCAGTCCTCTACAATTTGTCATTTCCGGATCTCCCCAAGATACACTCAGCTGATTTCTCCCCTGTTCTTGTAAGATTCTGGCAAGTTTGGTTTGGAAGCAGCAAAACACATGCTCATCTCGGCTTTTCCATAAATCATGGAATTTTTCGGGATAAGACCCTACATAATGACAGAGACCTTGCTCTCTCATTTCAGCAAGTGTAAGTTCTTCATCACTACATTGAGTAAGTTTGAGTTGCTTAGCTAATCCTGAATAGGTAAAGCAGCAGTCGTACATGAGATCATCTGCTACGCTTTTGCTACATTTAAGAGGGTTTCCTTTAAACACTTGGACATAGCGGGCATCTCTTGCTTGAGAAGCTTGCAACTCATTTTGGATCTGCTCAAAAACTGCTAACTTAGAGGACACTTCCAAAAAGGAGTCGTTTGGCTCGTATTCAGATATTTCATCCATCCCAAAAATTTCTCTATTCCGTCCATTGACATTGAGAATTTTTGAGTAACAATGAAACTTTAGCTCCCATAATGAGCAACCATAAGGCCCCTCTTTTATGCAGTCTTTCTTAATCAGCTCACAGTTTTGATCACGAATAAATGGGCAATCTCTATCATTTGGAAGTTTACAGAGAAATGTAAGTCTTTCTAGCCAGCACTGGCGACTCACCTCTTTACCATTAACTGTTTTTGTAGGGGTTTTATCTAAACAAGTTTTTTCGTAGTAGGTGCAATTCGGACTTTTAATGATGGTAAGTTGGTCTATGTCATTATAAACCCATGTATCTCCAATTTCATCCCACTTTTGTGGAGTAAGAATTTCTTGTTGCGTCTGATAATTATTGCAAGTTTCGGTATTGTCTTTGTCGTACCAATGCCCATAAACACGCCAATTCTTTTTTTCAACCTTATCATGCTCTATCTCATAAGATTTGATTGTTGGCGTAGTCTTTAGAAAACACAGCCAAGCGAAATATGATCTTTTAGCATCTTGCTTTTTTAAATGATTTCTATTGATAGAATGCCCTTGGCAGACTGTAACTTCTCTTGTTTTTTCAGGCGTATAGATCACCTCTACTTGTAACGAGCGGTCTATTGATAATGGATAGGGAGCGTCTGACTGCTGGCAAGTTTCAAGAGTATATTCAACTCTCTCCTCAGCTATAGCTTCTTCCTCATTTTCAGTGATCTTATTCGATCTTGTAAGATATGACTCATTTTGATCGATGTGTGCTCGGTTTTGATTGTGCTCTTCACTTAGGAGATATTGTACCGGTTCAGTGGGTGCTATGGACCCTTTCCGTGCAAGTTCTTTCGCTTTTGCTGGATCAAATTGTTGATCGGCAGGAGCAAGGTCATCTGGATTGAAATTTTTGAGTTGAAGAAGCGCTTGTTGGGATAGTTGTTCACCGCAGGATTTACCTTCTTGCTTTGTAGAATCAAGATTCTGAGCAAAACACGAACTATTTATCATCAGCAAGCACACAATAACATATCCTATTCCAGACTTTTTCATTTTCTCGTTCGGTAAGCTTGATCGGGGTGATTCATATGTTGCGGAAACTGTAGTTCAAACTCTCTCTCTTTTTTCATCGAACAACGTATATATTTTCTAATAAGTTTCATATACCTCCTGCGATACTCGCGGTTTTAACTGCATCCAAACAACATTGTTTCTTATTCCAAATTAGGTAGACAAAATCTTCCCCTCCATTGGGATAGCTCTTCCCTGCCCCCCATATGAGATCTGTTTTTCCTAACGGGTGACAGGCCCCTTTTGTTTGGGGTATGGGATAAACAAGTTGAGTCTTATAGAGGCTTTTCTTTATGAAGGGCATCGACTTTGCCTGACAAAATTCCTCTTTTTCATAGCCCTTCAACAGAAAGGTGCGGTGCAATTTAGCAAGCACACGGTGGACAAGAAGAGAACTCGCTTGAACGCCCCCAATATGATGCGCCACAGTCCCTGTAAAGGGATAGAGAGACCCTTGGCATCCAGCGCACCAAAAAAGAGCATCTAGTGGCTTATTTAGACTCGAGGCTGTGCAATCTGCTACACAGCTGAGTTGTGCCATCTCGCTTGCAAAAAGTCCTGCCTCTCCATTGAGAATGATAGAGAGTTGATCATCATTCCATGTAGGATCTAGTTCACTCATAAATCCCATCTCTAAATCTCCCTTATGGGCACAAACAAAATCTGTAAACATCCCCAGAAGTGAAAAAAGTGGATAAGTATAGAAATGCACTTGGTAAAAACTACTTTGGCTAGGGCCGTCTCCGATGATTGAGACAGTGCCTCTATTTTTAACACTCTCTTTTCCAATAGATATGCCTCCAAGTCCGATGAGCTTATATGCATGGCGTGTTACATCTACCATGTAGAGAGGTTCCCAAAAGGTGAGTGGCACACCCACTTTGGGAGGAGAACCAGGACAAATGCAAAACCGAGTGGTATGTTTGGTGAAATCTTTGTGATTAGGTGTGATATTCGCCCCTGAAACTGTAATAGGAAAAAGACACTCCCAACACACATCCGTTACAGGATTGATGAACTTGCCTTCTTTTGCATTGACTGCAAAAGATAGAAAAAGAGAAATCACAAGTAATCTGATTACGTTCATTTACTTCTCTTCTTTTTTTCTTCTAACTCAGCTTCTATTTCCTTAACTGTAGGGAGGTTTCCTTTTAAATTTTTAGGCAGAGATTCAACAATTTTCGTCTCATAACCAGAGACGCCTATCGGTTTTTTTATGTCTCTCAAAGCGTATTCAACTTTGAACTGCTTTTTGCTTTTGCAAAGAAGTATTCCAATCGAAGGTTGATCATCAGGATGTCGCATCAAATCATCCACTGCTGAAAGGTAAAAATTCATTTGCCCAGCATCCCTTGGGTCAAATTCTTTAGCCTTCAGTTCAATAACAACGTAGCAACGCAGTTTGACGTGATAGAAAAGCAAATCCATATAAAATGTCTCTCCTTCTATCTCAAAAGGGTACTGACGTCCCATAAATGCAAAACCTGTTCCGAGCTCTGTTAAAAATTTTTGAATGTGATCGACTAAGCCCTGTTCGATTTCTTTTTCTCTGAAAGATTCTCCTATCGATAAAAAGTCAAAGCAATATGGATCTTTCAGGGTTTGCTGTACTAGATCTGATTGCGCGGAGGGAAGCGTTTTTTTGAAATTGCTGATTGCTTTCCCTTTTCTTTTGTACAAATCATTCTCTATCCACATTTCCAAGACGGATCGGCTCCAGCCGTTCTCAATTGTTTGTTGTGCGTACCAAAGTCGTTTCTTAGTGTCTTTTAGTTTTGAAACGAGAATCACGTTGTGGCCCCATGGCACACTGAAAACAGGTAAGTTTTTAAATTGTCTCACAGCTTGTGAGACTTTTTCGTAAGCTAAATAAAAAGCTCTCATTTTAAAGATATTTGCTCTAGAAAAACCTTGTATTCCAGGAAAAGCTCGTTGAAGGTCCTTTCCGAGCTTATCAATGACGTTGG
>JAJACO010000101.1 GCA_022601475.1 Chlamydiales bacterium | reverse complement strand
CCGATATTTTTGTTAAAAGCAGAGATAATACTAGCAAAACGTGCGTTAAGTCTTTTATCCCCAAGATCTAAATCTTTAAATTCACTGGTGTCTATAGCGCTCATTGATTGTCTCCTTGTGATTGAATCTAACAAGGATGACAAACCAATATGTTCTGTCAAGTAAAACTTACGTTAATAGGAAGATGTCAGGCCTGACTCCCTTTTTGACTCCCTTTTGTGAGAATGTCAGATGTCAGGCCTGACTCCCTTTTTGACTCCCTTTTGACTCCCTTTTAAGAGTCTGAATGATTCAACACACCCAATCCCTATAAGGATCCCTTATAGACCAGTGATTGTGTTGGGTCAAGCGTCACTAACTGCCCATTACAGAGCATTCCGCTTGCCCCCTCAGCTCTAAAAATGGCCGTTATTTCCAACTTTTCTGCGATCAATCTTAAATAATTCTCAGAATCTATATCGTCCACATGATTCTGTAAAATCACCCCTTTAGTGTGCTTTAAAAGATGTAAATAATTTTTATCGCAGTTGTTGATGACAATGATTAAGTCTTTTTCTGAGTATTCTGTTTCATCAGGTGAGGGATGCAATAACACCCTTCCATGCACGCGCGTTCCAACACCTTCACTTCCTCTCACTAAGACGTCACCAATACTGTCCACAATCATCATATTGGTTGATCCAGCTTTACCAAAGGGAGTCCCTGCTGTAATCACTACTAAATCTCCATACTGCACAAGCCCTTTTTCTAGAGCATACTCACTGATCTGCTTTTTAGCCGTCTCTATATCGTGCATTTGCTCGCACAAAATAGGTGTAACTCCCCAAGTGAGAGCGAGTTGATTATATACTTTTGGAAGCGGTGTCATCGCAATAATGGGCATCTCGGGACGAAACCTAGAGAGCAATCGAGCTGTTGATCCACTCGTTGTAAAAGCAAAAATTGCCTTTGCATGCGCGCTATAAGCTGTATTAATACTCGCTCCTGCTACAGAAGAGGGTACATCATAAAAACCTCTCTGTGTTGCACGCTTGAAAAAATCATAATAACCAAAATCATCTTCCGCTTCTTCAATGATCGCTTTCATCACCTTCACAGCCTGCGTAGGGTATTTTCCAATAGCGGTTTCTCCCGAAAGCATCACAGCTGATGTGCTATCATAGATCGCATTTGCCACATCCGAAGCTTCAGCACGAGTTGGACGTGGATTCACAATCATTGATTCGAGCATCTGAGTCGCCGTCACGCTCGGCTTAGCTCCCAAAAAACATTTGCGGATCATCATTTTCTGTAACCGAGGCACTTGTGTGAGAGGTAACTCAACTCCAAGATCTCCCCTAGCCACCATAATGGCATCAGCTACTTGGACGATGCTATCAAAGTTTTGTACACCTTGACTATTCTCAATCTTAGCGATGACATCAATATCTGATTTGTTTAGATCCTCCAGCACCTTTTTAATCGCTACCACATGCTCAGCAGAGCGTATAAAAGAAGCTGCAATCCAATCTACATCTTGCTCACACCCGAAACGAATATCTGCTTCATCTTTCTCCGTCAAGGCGGGTAAATCTATGATCGATCCCGGAATATTTACTCCCCTGGCTGATTTGATCACACCTCCATGCTCAACCTCAACCTTAACTCCTTTTTCTGCAATCTCTACAACACGCGTGATAATGTATCCATCATCAAGCAAAACAACTGTATCTTTTTTTAAAAAATCGAGTGCAAAGGCAGGCGTGAGAGTGATCTGATCTTTGTCCCCCTCAACTTCTTCTTTGATCAACCAAAGCTGCTGTTTCTCCTCTAAAACAAGACGGTCTTCTTTTAGCTTACCCAGGCGGATTTCAGGACCTTTTGTGTCGAGCATGATGGAGAGAGGAATCTGTTTTTTTTGGCGTGCTTGTTTTAATAGCTCAATAATCCTTCCATGTTCCTCATGGGTTCCATGACTAAAATTTAAGCGGGCCACATTCATTCCCGCATCAATCAGTTGCTCAATTTTTTCAAGGGAGCTCACAGCAGGGCCCATTGTACAAACTATTTTAGTGCGCGTATCCATGTCGCTTTGATAGCAAGTTTGATGAATAAATTCCAGTAGCATATTATACTTATCAAATCTTATGAAAAAGCATCAAATCCATTTAAAAAAAGTCTTTGTTCACAATCTCCAAGGAGTAGATCTTACCTTAAATACAAATGAACTCATTGTGTTTACTGGCGTCTCCGGATCGGGCAAGTCCTCGCTCGCCTTTGACACCCTGTTTGTTGAGGGTCAGAGACGCTACATCGAGTCACTCTCCACATTTGCTAGAAGGCAACTTGGAGATATGCAAAAACCAAATGTAGAAGAGGTGTCTGGGCTCTCTCCAACGATCTCTATAGAACAAAAAAGCGCCGGCAAGAACCCTCGGTCTACAGTGGGAACACTCACAGAAATTTATGACTACCTGAGAGTTTTATACGCGCGCATTGGCATCCCTCACTGCCCCGTGAGCGGAGAGAGAGTGACTCCTCAAAGCACCGAGCGCATCATTAAAACCATCCAAAAACTGCCTCCTCAAACAAGGATACTCATCTTAGCTCCCGTTGCTAAGGGGAAAAAGGGAGAGTTTAAAGACGATTTTCAACTTTTTTTGCGTAAAGGATACATGCGCGCGCGGGTAGATGGAACTTTGATCGATTTAAGTGAAGAGATCAGCCTAGACAAACACCTCGCCCACGACATCGACTTAATCGTAGATCGATTGGTCGTTTCAGAGCAGTCTCAGTCCCGTATCGCCGAAGCTGTAATTGCTGCTCTTGAGCTTGGACAGGGGGTACTCTCTGTGTATGACCCCGCAAGTGATGAAGAAACACTGTATTCTACCCACGCCTTTTCTCAAAAATCAGGACTCTCCTATTCCTCCCTAGACCCTCACGACTTTTCATTTAATAGCCCAACCGGAATGTGTCCTAGATGTAATGGATTAGGTTTTTTACAAGAGTTTGATCTCTCTCTTATCCTCGACCCTGAAAAAAGTATCGCCGAAGATTGTTGCTCAATTGCAAGCTCATACCAAACGGTACGCTACGGCAATATCTATAGAAATTTAGCTGAACTCTATCACTTTGATATCCATACACCGTGGAAAGACTTACCTAAGAGTGCTAAAAAAGTTTTTCTAGAGGGGACAGAAAAAAAATGGGTGCAAATGCACTTCATCCATCCCACACGTCCTCTCAATTGGACAGATTATGTACAATGGCGCGGCGTTTTATACGACGCGCGACAGCGCTATACCGAGGCAAAAAGCGATAGCTACCGAAAAAAAATGCAACAGCTCATGCATGAGGGCACTTGCAGCGAATGTGAAGGAGCGCGTCTCCGCGCCTATCCAGCAGCGACACAAATTAATAAAGTGAAGATCCATGAATTTTGCAAAATGGATATCTCACAAGCGCTGCAATTTATCAAAGAACTTGAACTTGACCCCACCGAGAAACAAATTGCAGATGAACTCATTAAAGAAATTGAGCAACGTCTCCATTTTTTACTAGATGTAGGGCTACACTATCTCGCGCTTGAGCGAACAGCTCCTACTCTATCCGGAGGCGAAGCGCAGCGCGTACGGCTCGCCTCTCAGGTGGGATGTGGCCTTGTAGGTGTGACATATGTGCTAGATGAACCCTCTATTGGATTGCATCCGCGCGACAACACCAAGCTCATCGAAACACTCAAGCGTTTACGCGATATGGGCAACACGGTCATCGTGGTTGAGCACGATGAAGAAACGATCTGGGAAGCCGATCGAGTGGTAGATTTTGGTCCGGGACCCGGTATTAAGGGAGGACATATTCTTGTGAATGGCTCCCACAAAGAACTCCTTGCTCACCCAGAATCTGTCACAGGAGCTTTTTTAAGTGGACGCAAAAAAATTGCCATCCCCAAACAAAGACGCGCATCTAATGGAAAAAAGATTCAAATTACAGGCGCTTGTCACAATAATTTAAAAGCCATTCGAGTGGACTTTCCTCTCGGTGTGATGATTGCGCTCACAGGTGTTTCAGGCTCGGGCAAATCATCGCTTATCTCCGACACGCTCTATCCTGCGCTTTCTAATCACCTGCACAACGGTGAACATCGCGTGGGCAAACACACAAAGATTTCAGGAATTGAGCACATTGATAAAATCATCGCCATCGATCAATCTCCTATAGGGCGCACTCCCCGCTCAAATCCTGCAACCTACATCAAAATCTTCGATGACATTCGCAAGTTATTTAGCCAACTCCCCGAAAGTGTTGCCAAAGGATTTGGTCCCGGACGGTTTAGCTTTAACGTGCGCGATGGAGCGTGCCCACAATGCCACGGAATGGGGCTAGTCTGCATCGACATGGACTTTTTAGAAGATCAATGGGTCACCTGCCAAAGCTGTCAGAGCAAAAGGTTTGACTACGAAACCCTTTCGATTCACTACAAGGGAAAAAACATCTACGATGTTCTAGAAATGAGCATTGAGGAGGCGTGCACCTTTTTTGAAAATATCCCTGCTCTAAAACGCAAGCTCGATGTGGTGGCACAAGTGGGTATGGGGTATATCAAACTAGGTCAAGCCTCTACCACACTCTCTGGGGGAGAAGCGCAAAGAATTAAGCTCGCAAAAGAGCTTGTGCGCCCCGGAACTGGGAATACCTTCTACATTTTAGATGAACCGACAACAGGACTGCATTTTCAAGACATAGACGTTCTTTTAGGAGTGCTGCATCAACTCGTAGAGCGTGGAAATACAGTACTTGTGATTGAGCACAATATGGATGTTGTTAAAACAGCTGATTGGGTAATCGATCTGGGTCCCGAGGGAGGAGCTTATGGCGGAGAGCTTGTCGCAAAAGGAAAGCCCGAAGCGCTAGCCAAGCTTGCCTCTCCTACGGGAAAAGCTCTAAAAGCTGCCCTTTTTCCACAACAGCACACACTCTCAAAAAGAGAAGAGACTCACATTGATCCTATTCGAGCCATCACCGTACAGGGTGCTGAGCAAAATAATCTCAAGCGGATCGATCTATCTATCCCACGAGAAAAAATCACCATCTGCACAGGACTTTCGGGTTCAGGAAAAAGCTCAATCGCTTTTGACACCATTTATGCAGAAGGACAGAGGCGTTACATTGAGTCTCTCTCGCCCTATGCGCGACAATTTGTCAAACAGATGCCCAAACCCAAACTCTCCCAGATTGAAGGGCTCTCCCCCGCTGTTGCTATCGAGCAAAAAGCAGCTTCTGGAAACCCCCGTTCTACAGTGGGTACCCTTACGGAGATCTACGACTACTTGCGCATCCTTTTTGCACAGGCCGGACAAGCGTATTGCCCCGAAACGGGAGAAAAAATCCAAGCGATCACAAAAGAATTTGTGGTTGAAAAAATTTTAAGCTATCCCGAAGGGGAAAAAATCACTCTTCTTGCTCCTATTGAGTTACAAAAAAACGAAAAATTTGAAGATTTACTCAGTCGTTTTAGCCGACAAGGCTTTGTGCGTATCTACCTCAATCAACAGATGTACGAGCTCGATGAACAAATCCCTTTTGATCGACGACGAAAAAATGAGCTCTCGCTTGTCATTGACAGACTTAAAATTCATAAAAAAATGCGCAGCCGCCTCTTTGAAGCTATAGAAAATGCAGCTCTTTTAGGTGAGAACAAGGTTTTAAT
>JAJACO010000100.1 GCA_022601475.1 Chlamydiales bacterium | reverse complement strand
TGGATGGTTTGAATGCTGGTGACCACTACGTGGTGGAAAACAGCTATTTGATTAAAGCCGATATTGAAAAATCCGGCGCATCACACGATCACTAAGGGGAGAGTATTATGAGCCAAAATCATTCCATTAATCGGGGCGATAATTTGAAATTTTTGCGATGTGCCAAAAGGATCATAGATCCCTGCTAATTTTTCTCCTTTTTTGATATAGGATCCCAATTTTTTATACAGTTGACACAGTCCAGATCCAGGTGAGCGGAGCCATGTGCTACTATTGACAAGTGCTGAGGGAAGTGCATTAGAATGTTTGCTTTTTAAACCGAGCATATTGAGATGGCGCATCACACGCAAAATCCCTCGCAGCCCTGTGCGGATGCTGAGCTCATCGAGTTTTAAGGGAGCTCCTGCTTCGTAGATGAGAGTGGGAACGCGTTGTTCTGTGCGCATGTTTTGCCAAAGTAGGCCGCGATTGGATTCAGAGTGAAGCATGACAGGAGCGCGAAAAGATTTGGCAAATTCGGCGATTTCGGGGACGTGCAAGTTTGCATGAATTTGAGGGAGGAAGTTTTGGTGTGGCTCTCCAGCATGAATGTCAATGCAGTGGGTGATATTATTTAAAATTTGCTGTTCAAAATAATGCGCGAGCCTTGAAGCAAAAGAGCCGCTTTCAGACCCGGGGAAGCTGCCATCTAAGTCTCGTTTATCGGGTAGATTGCGATTGAGGGTGATCAAGCCATACACATTGATCACTGGCACAGCAATCAGAGTTCCATAGATCGATTTGAGGAGGTTAAGGTTGAGTAGACGATGGATAATGGCAATGCCATTCATTTCATCCCCGTGGATCGCAGAGCAGATTAAAAGAGTGGGTCCAGCTTTTTTGCCGTGGATGATATGAACGGGGATGTGCAGAGAGGCGTAAGAGTAGAGTTCAGGGGTAGGCAGGCCGATGGCCACTCTTTCGCCCGGCTGGATAACGGCATCGCCCATGACTAGAGGTTTGTTTTTCATAAAAATTACTGTAATGTTGTTTCCTGACAGTATACACTTTGTGGAAAAAAAAGGAATCTTCTGAAGAGGATGGGATTTATTTTTAGAAATAGGTATACTCTTTCTCTATGGATTACAGGTTATTAGATAGTGGCGATGGGTGTAAATTAGAGCAGTTTGGACAAGTGCTCTTGATTCGCCCCGCTCCAACAGCTTTTTGGAAACCCCGCCTCCCTTCCGCGGCATGGCGAAAAGCGCACGCCCGTTTCTCGCGCGAAAGAGCAAAGGGGTGGGAAGTTTTTGCCTCTCTGCCTGAAGAATGGACCATCCATCTTGATGGAGTGCGCTTACGACTCAAGCGCACCGACTTTGGACATTTGGGTGTTTTTGCGGAGCACGCCACTTTTTGGCCTTGGATGCGTCGTTTTGCACTCAAGGGAAAGCGTGTGCTTAATCTGTTTGCCTATTCGGGCGGCGCTACATGCGCTTTGGCTTTAGAAGGGGCGCAGGTGACGCATCTTGATGCTTCAAAGGGCATGGTGCAATGGGCTCGAGAAAATGCTGAGCTCAATCATTTGCAAGAAGCTCCGATTCGATGGATCGTAGATGATGTGCGAAAATATTTGGCACGCGCTGTGAAGCGGCACGAAAAGTACGATGCCATTATTTTGGATCCCCCTTCATTTGGGCGAGGTAAGGTGGGAGAAATTTTTAAAATTGAGCACGACCTCCCGCTTATTTTGCAACAATGCCGTGCGATTTTATCAGACAATCCTCTCTTTGTTTTGCTCACCTGTCACACGCCGTCTTATACACCTATTGTGATGCATCAATTAGTGCAGCAAGCCTTCAGCCACGGGGAGATTCAATCGGGTGAGATGTATCTAGAGGCTGAATTTAAATTACCAAGTGGGACCTTTGCGCAATGGAAACCTTAACCAGTTTACAAAATCCAAAAATTAAACAAGCTCTCAAGCTATGGAAACGGAAAGAGAGAGAGCTCTCTTCCACCTTTTTAATCGAAGGGTATAGAGAGCTTAGTCGCGCTGCAGAGGCGCAAATTAAAATTGAAACCTTGTTTATCTGCCAAGAGCTGTTTTTAGGGCATAATGAGCAGCAGTTAATTGCGCTGATTTCTCAAAGAGGTGCGCATGTTTTTGAGTGCACAAAAAGTGTCTTTGAAAAACTCTCCTACCGCGATCGACCTGACGGAATGGTGGCAGTGGCTCGGCAGTTTGACACCTCT
Source organism: Chlamydiales bacterium (assembly GCA_022601475.1). Lineage (GTDB taxonomy): Bacteria > Chlamydiota > Chlamydiia > Chlamydiales > JAAKFR01 > JAJACO01. Next base: position 1,282 of record JAJACO010000100.1, on the reverse strand, counting down.
TTAAGCTCTCTTTGTTTGAAAGAATCTCCTTTTTTTGTGGTGGCAGAAGCGATTGAAAAACCGGGGAATCTCGGCACGATCCTACGCTCTTCTGATGCGACGCATGTGGATGGGGTCATTGTGTGTGATCAGTGCACAGACATCTATAATCCAAATGTTGTACGCGCGAGTGTGGGTACTTTATTTACTCAACCTGTTGTAGAGACGAACACAAAAGAAGTATTAACGTGGCTTCGTCAAAACGGCATCGCCATTTTAGCCGCCACTCCGTCCGCGCGCGCTCACTATACGGAAGTGGATCTCACAAAACCCACCGCGATCGTTGTGGGAACAGAGCAGTACGGCTTGTCAAAAACATGGATGGAAAATGCGGATTTGCAAGTCAAGATTCCCATGCTTGGAGTGGCAGACTCTTTAAATGTGGCTATGGCAACGACGCTTCTTTTATATGAGGTGATTCGACAGAGAGGTTAGGATATGAAGGTTCTTTTTTACGACAATCATCTTTTGGTGCTCCATAAGCCCGCGGGGATGCTAACACAGCCTAATCAATCAAACGAACTCTCTTTAGAATGTAGAGGGAAGGCTTGGCTCAAAGAGAAATACCAAAAACCGGGAGGCGTCTTTTTAGAGGCTGTCCATCGGATCGATCGTCCCGTTTCGGGAGTGGTTGTTTTTGCACGCACAAGCAAGGCTCTTGTGCGGCTACAAGCTTTTGCAAGAGCGGGGAAATTTTCTAAACATTATTTTGCAGTTGTTGAAGGGTGCGTCGAGATGAGCGAGGGAGAGTTAGAACATTTTTTGCTTAAAGGAGCCTTTAGAACAGAGGTGGTGTCTCAAAATACGCCCGAGGCTAAGAGATCTCTTCTTAAATTTCATGTTTTAGAGAGAAGAGAGGGCACAACCGTTTTAGAAATTGAGTTAATCACCGGGCGTTACCATCAGATTCGAGCGCAACTAGCAGCCATCGGCCATCCAATTGTAGGAGATCAAAAATATGGATCTCAACAGGACTTAAAAAATATATTACTACATCATCACCGTTTTTTTATGCCACATCCGGTGTCGGGAGAACAGCTCTGCCTTGTTGCTGAGATCGATTTTGCTTCTATTTGAGACCATTGAACAACTCAAGCCTGCGTCCGTTTTGGAACCTTTTTGCCCCATTTGAGAGATCTCTCGCTCTCTGTACCATATGTACTATCTTCGCTCGAGATCCCCCAACTGCCGGCCACTGTGCATCTTATAACCAAAGTGAGACCGTTGCATAACTCAAGCTTGC
>JAJACO010000010.1 GCA_022601475.1 Chlamydiales bacterium | reverse complement strand
GTGCTTCTCGATCATCATCAGATAAATCAAAGAGAGCTTGTTGTTGTCTCTCAGCAATTTGATCTCGCACATTTTTGAGAATGCGATCAAACTGCTGCTTTTCTATTTTGGACATCGAAAGCGCGTGAAGAGTTTTTCGTGTCTCATCAAGTTCTTTAGAAAGCAGAGAAATTTCTTCTGTAGGTATCTTGGCAAGCAAGCTCTCCACTTGTTGCTTAAATGAATCCACTTTCTCTCTGCGTGCATTTTCAAAGTCGACTTCTTTTTGTCGCCTCAGCGCTTCTTCTTCTTTAAGCTTAGAATCAATCGGTTCGCGGGCGACTGCAAGCGCCTCTTTTAACATCCGCACATCGTAGCGCGCTAAGTTGACATTTCGCATCCATCTAGAGATTTCATCGAGTTGAAAGAGCGCCTCTTTCTGTGAAAGGGTGTCTTCGCTATAGGTTTGAACAAACGCATCAATGCGCTCTTTGATCTCAGCAGCGTTCTGAGAGGATTCTTGCTTATGTTGAGTGAACTCTTTTTTGAGTTCTTTTTCCATGCCCTTTAGCTTGTCCCAACATCCACTCAATATCTCGCGGGTTGTCGAAAATGCATGGGTATTTAAGGTTAAAACCTTGGCTGTTGCTTGAAGCGTTTTAATCTCATTGCGGAAAAAAAACACCGAACGGCGCACTTGGTCTTCGTTGAAGTTCTCTTCAGAAAAATGACTATCCACAAAATTTGATACATCTTCTACAAAGGCTTCGCTCACCTGACGGATCAGATCCTTACGTAGAGGAAAAATGCCATCTCCCAAAGCGGATAACCTTTGGAAAAATTTATTTTTTTGTCGAATACGCATATCTGTACGAATGAGCTCTTTTCGCAAAGAGTTGATCCGAGAGGCATACACATTCAATAAGTTCAGCTGTTTCTGCAATTTTTGATACAATTCAAAGCGCTCTTCGAGAGAGTGTACACCTTCTGGAAACACCACCTCAGGTGTTTTTTCCAAGATATCATCTAGATGTGTATGATAACCAGAGACCTCACCCTCTAATCCTCCGATTGCTAAATCGATCTGCTCTACTGCAAAGGCAGTCTCCTCGTCCAAAAGGTTTTTGAGACGACGTCCCTCACGTGTGAGCTCGGTATAATCGGTCCAGAGCTGTGTACGACTTGCCACTGAAATCGTCTCCTTAAATAAAGGAAGACAAATCTTGCGTACATCCCAAAACCCTTTGAAATTAGGGGTGCCCGGCTGAGAGAGCGCGTCTCGCATAAAGTCAATGCTGACTTTTAATTTCTCTTCAATCGAAGGCAAAGCCTCAAGTTGTGCGGTCAGGCTCTCAATTTCTTGTTGTTTGGGGAGTTCTTGTTCTTCAGCTGAAATAATTTGATTCATAGATTAGGCGACACTTATGCGAATTGACAAAAAAGTTTAAAGTGGAGATGTTAATCTTTTCAGTCAGTTTTCGTCAATGATCAGATAAGGATAAATGATGACCCGCTTAAGTCTTGAAGAAGGAATTGATCTTTTTAAAAATAGTTCTACAAAGAATCTGCAACAGCGTGCAGTAGAGATCCGCAACCAAAAAAACCCTTCTAACAGGGTCACCTTTGTTCTCGATTCCAATCCTAACTATACTAACGTGTGTAATATGGACTGTGGGTTTTGTGCTTTTTACCGGCACAAAAATGCAAAAGATGCCTACACTAAATCCATTGACGAGGTGATGCAGCATATGGAGCGCGCTCGCAAAGCAGAGCTTAAAACAGTTCTGCTACAAGGGGGCGTTAACGACGACTTAAAAATAGATTACTATGTCGAACTTGTAAAAGCTGCTTGCGCACGCTATCCCGACATCCACCCCCACTTTTTTACAGCTGTTGAGCTTTGGAATTGCGCTCGTGTCTCTAATCTCACACTCAAGGAAGTTTTAGAGAAGCTTTGGGAAGCGGGACTCAGAACCATTCCAGGAGGAGGAGCTGAAATTTTATCCGAATCGATCCGCCTACAAGTCTCTCCTAAAAAAATGGGTCCCGACGGGTGGATTAATTTTCATCATTTGGCCCACCAAATTGGCTTTAAAACCACAGCAACGATGATGTATGGACATGTTGAAGAGGCCGAACACATCGTTGAACATCTCGAAACTCTCAGAAACCATCAAGACAAAATCCCCGGCTTTATGAGCTTTATTCCATGGAGCTACAAGCGAAACCGTACAGCACTGCGCCGTAAAGTGCATAATTGGGCCGGCAAGGATGCTTATTTTCGTATTTTAGCCTTTGCACGCATCTATTTAGATAACTTTGACCATATCGGCGCTTCTTGGTTTGGGGAGGGCAAAGAAATTGGCATAGAATCTCTCTCTTATGGAGCAGACGACTTTGGGGGCACTATTTTGGAAGAAAACGTGCACCGCGCTACAGAATGGGTTTGCCGCGCCGATCATAACGACATGCTCTCGATGATCAGAGAAGCTGGCTATGAACCTGCTCAGCGCAACACCTTCTACGAGGTGATTCGCACCTATGAAGGCGTACAGAGCGTTGAGATCCCCCCCGAACAAAGAGTGACGGAATCGGATAATCTCCCTCCTCTGGGCATCTTAGCCAAAAGCGAAAAAACTGGCTGTCTTAGCTGCAATTAACTAAAACTTAATAATAAAAAACTTTATATTTTAATTAAATTTTGTTATAATCTCCTTTTTATAAAAGAGATTGCAATAAAATGATTTCAAAAATATTCAACTACTTTATTTCGAAACCTTATAAAACCTCCTCTACATCGCCACCTCACCTTTTGCCCAAGTACAGCACGACCGCGCCAAAAATAATTTTGGGGTCAAAATCAAATATCACAGACAAGCTCTCTTACTTTAAAAAAATACTAGAACATGGGAAAGGCTTAGACATAAACGCAGAGAAAACAAGGATCGTTCAATCCTTATTCTCGCAAAGCTTGGAACACCTGGCTATCTATGACATACATGCAAAGCTGCTCCTTAAACGTAGTACACAGCAACATCCTGAATTGGAGACAGAGAAGACTCTCCCCGCTTTAGAATTAATGGCCTTTGTTGTGGCACTTAAGCATCATAGTGATGAAGTCATCTGGAATAGCGACATCAAACCCAAAAGCATTAATCAAATTTACTTTAATGAAATGGAACGCGCTTTTCTCAATCTCATCGACTGGAATGTTCATGCTGAAGACATTCAAAAAATTAAAATTTAAACCATAAAAGGAGAGTAATAAATGTCCATAAATCCTATAAAATCAAATTTAAATATTCAAGCTAATCAACCGATAGAAAGGAAATTAGAAAATCTATCACTCTCTTCTAATACAGAATCAACGCAACCATCCACCCCCGTCTCTTCTTCTGTAACAGCCGAATTTAAACAAGCTTTCAGGCCCGTCAGCAAATTCAATATCGAAAGTGCAAAAAATCAAGCACTAGCTAAACTCATTCCTCCTCTACCGAACGAATCCCTTCAAGACATTCATTCAGCTTATACAACAACCTTAATGCATGCCGATCTTTTATTTCTCCGCTTCCTAAAAGATAACAAAAGCCTTTGTACAAAACGTACGGGATCTTTAATCCAATTCACTGCATTGATCATTGTGCTTAAATATAATCATGATCATTACATGGAATTGACAGATATTCAACCTGCATCGATCTCTCTTGATCGATTAAAGAGTATGGAGCGGTTGTTTCTCAAGGCTATCGACTGGAATGTAGGAGTCAATAGTCTTGAGGATTTAAACAGCGAACGCGCAAAAATCCACCTAGCTCTAAAAAAACAAGAATAGGCTGAGGTTAAGTGATCGATTGATAACTTGAGCTTCTGGTTTTAGTGATTGAACTGATCTACTCACAAGATAGGCAGTGGGGATTATAGCAATTATGAAGAAACTGCGTTTGCCTGAAGGGCGATAGTGAACAAAGAGGATTTTTCTTCTGAAAAAGGAATTTTATTTAGATTGCTCTTTAAAGGAGTCCTTTTTCAGAAGAAAAATCCTCTTTGTTCATAATGTCGCTTATGCGACATAAACGCAGTCTAACACTTTGCCGAACAAGACTTGAGATGAAAAAATCATTTTATTCTTCCTATCCTACCCGCCGTCAGGCGGATTCTGCCCATCCTGTTAACCTGAATTTAGGATTGATAAACACCTTACTTCCAAAAACTAAAACCCGAAGCCCAAAAAAAGATTGAGTTATTCAATCAATCACTCATCAAGTGATCGATTGATACTCTTGCGCAATCATCTCCGCTGCAATCTCAAGATCATGCACATCCACATTGAGCCAATGAAAAAGAGGCTCTTTGCGAAACCATGTGAACTGCCTTTTAGCGTATTGGCGAGAAGCTGTCTTAAATTTACGCACAAATTCAGCGTACTCTTCTGCACTTTGCGAGGTATCCAAAAAATCTAAGCATTGCCGATATCCAATTGCTTGGCTCACCGTCGGGTTAGAGCGTAGCCCTTGCAGCTCCAATTCTTTTACCTCATCGATCAAGCCCGCCTCCAACATATGGTCGCAACGCTCTTCAATGTCGGGGTATAATACATGACGCGGACGATAAACAAACCAGCAATGGTAATCAAAATCAGCTAACGGCGAAGCGTGCTGCCAGCGATGATTACTCACACGCTCTCCGGTTAAAGTGATGATTTCAAGCGCGCGTACGATCTTGTGCTTATCATTGGGTGTAATTGAGGCAGCGTAGACCGGATCGAATTCTTTAAGACGTGCATAGAGATGCGCAGAGCCCATGCGCTCTATCTCCTCCTCTAAGGCAACACGCATTTCAGGAATTGAAGGAGGTCCCTCTGGAGGGCCATACAAAAGCGCTCTAAAATAAAATCCAGACCCTCCCACTACAATAGGGACACGATCTCTTGCCAAAATCGATTCGCAGCACTGCTTAGCTTCGTAGTAAAAATCAACGACATTAAATGTCTCTTGCACATGACGGATGTCGATTAAATGGTGCGGGATACGCTCTTGTTCTTCTTGAGAAACCTTCGCAGTTCCAATGTCCATCTGCTTGTAAACCTGCATGGAATCGGCTGAGACAATTTCTCCCTTCAAAAGGTCGGCTAAAAGCAAGGAGAGCGCGGTCTTTCCACAGGCTGTTGGCCCCGCAATCAAAATAATCTTTTTTGGCTTAGTCCCCTTAAACTCCTTCAGTTTTTTTTCTAACGGAAGAATCGCACCGAGGGGTGTAGAAATCTTATCTTGACATTCGGAGGTAAAAGCGCTCACAACGATTGCATCTATAAATGGTTAAAACTCTCTTCCTCAGAAGGATAAATCTCAAATACCTGATGAAATCCTGCCATTTTGATCACGTCCATTACATCTTCACTCAGTTGGCAGGCTACGACTTTACCTTCTAAGTGCTTGAGTTTTTTAGAAACAGAAAGCATTAAACGCATTCCAGCACTACTGAGATAATCTACATCCTGGAAGTTTAAAACGAGCTTAAAATGCCCTGATTCAATAATTGAATTGATTTTCTTTTCGAGCTGGGGTGAAGATGCAGCATCTAACCGCCCCTTAACCCTCACAACGATGACATCCCCTTTTTCTTCAATCTGAGTATCCATAAACCTATTTCCTCTAATAACAAACCCCATTATGGGGATTGGATCATTTTATTCAATCGTGTGCTAAAAAAAAACTTAAAGGATGTCGGCCCGGGAGTGAGGTTCCAAATCATGTAACCTATCAACTCGAACTTAGGTAAGGGCAACTTCTTCCTCAACGACAGCTTCTGCTTCTGTCTCCGCCTCAGCTTCAGCTTCAATTTGAACTTCAGCTTCTGCTTTTGGAGATGCTTCCTCAGGCTCAGCTTCTACAATGACATTTTGCTCTTGATCGGGTTGGATTAGCTCTACTTGAACTTTACTTCCAAGGCGTGTGGCCACTGTGCGAACAATTGTGCGCAAAGCATTAATCGTATTTCCTCGCCGTCCGATGACTTTGCCCACATCATCAGATGCAACGCGAATTTCAATGTTAATACGGTCTTGGTCCACGGACGAAGAAACCGTAACATCTTCAGGGTTAGAAACTAAATTTTTAATGATATAAGCGACAAAATCTTCCATGTTTAAGTACCTATTGTTGAATGGATGATGAAACAAAAACGCACTATCTCACAATTGGGAACTTTTAAGCAAGATCCGCTGTAAGCACACTTTCATTTATCCAGTCTAAATACTCAGTATTCCCTCCTAAAATAGAAACTTTAAGAATTTCTGGAACTTCATATTTTGAATGTTTTATAATTTCAGCTTTCACTTTTTCAAAGAGCGAAGAGCGCGTTTTAAAAATCACTTTGGTCTCTTGAACGGTGTCGAGTTGCTGATTCCACATAAAAATCGATTCAATCCAAGGAATAATATTAGCGGATGCAACAAGCTTTTGTTGCACAAGCTCTCTTGAAATTTTGCGCGCCTCATCTAAACTCCCGCACGTCCAATAAATTTGAATAAATTCCATTCTATGCTCCTTTATAGTAGATTAAGTTTTTGAGAAGAAATATAGGCCACCTCAGAAAGCCTGAGGTCTATAATATAAGGGGCTTGCTCTTGATTCAAATATGTTTTTTCTAAAATGAAATAATTTTTGAGTTGTTGCACACAACTTTTTGGGGTTAAGCGTAGAAGCGTTTGATCAGCCAATACAACAACGAGTTCTTTTTCTCCAAAGGAGGGCGCTTCTATTTTAGATAGGTCAATCCTGCTAATTTGAGAGGCTCCCAAAAAATCGAAGATCTGGGTGATCATCTGTACGTAGGATGCTTGAAGTGAAAACTTCCAAGGCTTTGTAGGAGCGCTCTCTCCTAGGTAGATGGAGGGGAGTTGCGCACGTCCACTCTCTGGAAGAGTGGCAAATAAAAAGCCCTCAGCATCCACTGCTGTATTTGTAAAATCTTCTAAATAGGCAATAGGCTCTCTTGTGGAATAGTGAATGAAAAGAGTATTGGGTTTAATTTTTTTGAGTTGGACCGATTTGATCGCACTGCACTCCATGAGCTTGTCTTTTGCCTCCTCTAAATCAAAGTGAATCAGTGGAGGTGCACAATTCTCGCTTAAGTCGAGCAACTCAGCTAGGTGTCGAGACGAAAGTGGGGCGTATTGAGGGCCTGTTTGCACGATCGCTCGCACTGTGCAACCACGATCGCTCGCTCTTTTTTGTTTAACATCTTGGTAAAACAAAAAGCTAAGCACACCCCCTCCCGAAAACACCAAACTTGAAAAAAAAAGCAGTGTAATCACTTTTTTCCAGCTATATTGAGGACCGGGTTTAAAAAGCGTATTCTTTATAAACTTAAACATTGTTTGTGACGCTGCTTTTCAAGAGCCAAAATAACCATGCGATCAAAAAGCTCAGTTGGAAAAACTCCTTCCCGCTCCCATATCTTGGGAAATAAACTTAAAGGGGTTAAGCCTGGCAAACTATTTGCCTCAAAAAACCAAAATTCCCCCTCTTTATCGAGCAAAAAATCAACACGGGTGACCCCACTACAATCAAGCGCTTGATACGCTTTTTGAGCGAGTTTTTTTCCCTTTTCAAGAAGCTCTGGAGATAGATTGGGTTCTATAGTTGTTTGCACATGCGCTTGTCCATATTTTTTTTCATAATTTACAAATTCCCCTCCACTTAGTTTTTCTCCAGGAGAGGGTACTGTGACTCTTTGGTTGCCCATCACAGCAAATTCTAATTCTCGACACCCCACTTTAGCCTCTTCGACCATCACTTTTGTATCATATTTAAAAGCGTAGGCGCACGCCTGCTCAAGCAACTCTTTTGTGGCAACAAAACTAATTCCTATGCTGGAACCTAGAGAAACTGGTTTGACATAGACCGGCAAACAAAGAGAGTGTGCTAGAGTTTTATCTGCCAGCCACTGCGCCCGTGTAAATGAAATATCTTTGGGAGTTTGTACTCCACATGCCTCTACAAGCCGTTTTGTCAAAATCTTATCCATGCAGAGGCTGGCTGATTTGTGATTGGGGCCCACATAGGGTTTATGCAACATCTCAAAAAATCCTTGGATCGTTCCATCTTCCCCAAAGCTTCCGTGCAAGGCGGGAAAAAAAAGATCGCACTGTTGAAGAGCACGGCTCACATTGGGATCTAAAGGGGAAGAGGCGTTCTCTGAAACTAATTGCTCTTGAGAAGCCAGTAACTCTTTAGCCTCATCCCCCACAATCCAATTCCCCTGTTTATCGATCCCAAAATAGTGGATGTCGTAGAGATCCCGATTAAGAGATTTTGCCACAAAGCGGGCAGATCTAAGTGAAATTTCATGCTCGCACGACTCCCCCCCAAAAACCAAACCAAGCACATATTTTTTTGGCTGAAAATCTTTGATTAAATCGGAGTGAATTTTAAAAATATCTCCAGCTCCAAGAGAGATGAACACATCATGGGGGCGTAAAGTGTTTTTAAGCTCTGCGAGCACTTTTGATGAGGAAAGATAGCGGCATTTAGATGTAGAATCTTGTCTAACAAGCGCTTGGGCGTCGATCCGCTCAATCGGTTTTTCACCTGCGGGGTAAATATCTGTAACATACACAAGATCTGCCTCTGCTAGAGCGTGTGCAAATTCACGCAAGTAATCTTGTGTGCGTGAATATTTATGGGGTTGAAAAACAGTCACTACCCGCCTCTCTTGAGCGGCTGCTTTGACAGCTCTTAACGTCGTTTGAATCTCCGTTGGGTGGTGCGCATAATCATCGAGCAGCAAGATGTTCGAAACTTGCGCCCGTTTTTCACAGCGTCGCCCCACTCCTGAAAAGTTTTTAAACGCTAAACGGATCGCATGTTCTGCAATCTTTAAACGAAGAGCCAACCCAAATACAGCGGCTGCATTGAGCACATTATGCTCTCCAATGAGGTTGAGATTAATCTCTTGATACACTTTACCCTCAAAGTGAAGATCAAACTGCGAGTGCCATCCTTTTTGTTTAAAGTTTTGAATCCTTAATGCATTCCCCTCTTTAAAACCGTAACTCACACCGTTCGCTTTCAAATGGGGATCATCTCCGCAATAAAAGAGTAGATGAGGATCTTGTACTTGTGAGATAAATATTTCAAAAGCTGAGTGGAGCGCCTCTTCTGTTTTATAGTGATCCAGATGTTCAGCTTCCAAATTGGTAAGAATAGCTCCGTGAGGGAAGTAATTGAGAAAGGATCCGTCGCTCTCATCTGCCTCAGCAACAAAATATTCTCCAGCGCCCCATTTTCCGTTTTGTCCCGCAAGCATCCCTCCAATCGCAAAAGTGAGATCTTCCCCACTTGCAAGCAACACACTTGTGAGAAGCGCAGAGGTGGAGGTTTTGCCATGTGTGCCTGTCACAGCGAGTGTTTTTTTTGAACCCATCAGCTCAAAAAGCATTTCGGATCTATGTAATAAACGGCACTTAAGCTGTTTGGCGGCTTGATATTCAGGGTTATTCTCACCAATTGAAGAGCTATAAATCACAGTTTGATTGGGACTGATATGTTTTGCTGAATGCCCCTTTGCTACCACAGCTCCTCTATCTACCAGTTCTTCTGTACCATAAGAGAGTGAAAGATCGCTCCCGGAGACCAATTTTTTCTGCGCGAGTAAAATACGCGCTAAACCGCTCATTCCAATGCCGCCTATCCCAATAAAATGGTATTTTTCTTGCTTCTTTTTCACTGCACAAGGTCCTTTATCAATTGAGAGAAGTGTATTCTCTCCGAGCTTTGTTTATACGTTTGAATTTGTTGTTTGATTTGCATACGTTTTTTCATTAATTGATGAAAGGTCTCTCTTAAAATCTCACTTGTCACCCTCGGTTCTAAATGCATCACCCCTCCTTTTACAACGTCTACAAAATGCGCACCATTTCTTTCTTGATGCGCTTCTGTTGCATAGGGGTAGGGAATGAGCATAGCGGGCACTGCATACTCGATCAACTCAGAAATTGTCCCCGCTCCTGCACGTGTGATTGCCGCATCAGCAATCCGCATTGCACGATCCATCAATGGCTCAAAAGCTTTGACACAAGCTGGAATGCGCTGCTCTGCATAAAATTGACTCACTTTTTGTGCACGTTTTTCATCTCCGGCAAAATGCAGTATTTGTATGTTTTCTACATGTTTCATCGCTTCTAATACCAGCATATTGAGCCTTTCTGCTCCCTTGGACCCTCCAAAAATAAGCACTGTTGTCTTCTCAGGGTTTAACTGGAAATATTCAAAACACTCTTGCCTAGAAAAATTTGATTGTGCCCGCATGGGGAAACTCACCTCCACACTCCTTCCTTTGATTTTTTTATGAGAGTGCGGAAAGGTGGTGGCAGTTGTATGAGCAAAACGGGAAAAGAGCTTATTCACCTTGCCCGGAATCGCATTCTGCTCATGGAGCACAAGAGGGATTTTTTTTAATAAAGCAGCCACCAACACGGGAAGGGTTACAAAGCTACCAAATCCCACCACACAGTCTGGAGAAAACTCTTCTAAGATTTTTTGGCTCTCTCGCACACCTTTTTGAATAGGAAACACTCCCTTAAGAACCTGAAGTGGCTTTGAAAAGCTAAAAGTGGAGCAAGAAACCTGTTTAAAAGAAAACCGTTTTTGATCAAAATAAGGATTGCATTGTAGCCCCCCTGCCACAAATAACACCTCCCAATCCGATAGATCCTCAGCAAGACTTTGGGCTGGAAATAAGTGTCCGCCTGTTCCCCCGGCGCTCAAGACTATTTTCTTTTTCATGTTTTCCTATATTGAGTAAGAGCGTTAAACCGATCATGTTCGCAATTAAAGAGGTTCCTCCCTGGCTAAAAAAGGGTAGATTTACTCCCTTGCTAGGAAGTAAACCCGACACAACTCCTAAGTTCAAAAACGCTTGCAAGGCGATCAAAAATGTGATGGATGTCGCTAAATAACAGCCAGCAAGGCTTTTAGTACGCATCGCAATCGAAAAACCCCCGAATGCAAACAACATATAGAGGATAATCAAAAACAGCATTCCTAAAAACCCAAATTCTTCAGCATAAATAGCTGCTATATAATCATTTTGAGCTTCAGGCAAATAGGTGAGCTTTTGTAAGCTCGCTCCTGGACCTTGTCCCAAGAGTCCTCCTGAGCCAGCCGCAATTTTAGCTTGATACGGCTGATGCCCCTTTCCCTTTAAATCGAGCTCTGGATGCAAATACACCTCTAACCTCCCTCTCACATAAGGAAGTTGATAGGCAGCTAAGCCTCCAAGGGTCAAGAGCACAAGCATTGGCAACGCCCAATATTTAAAGCGAATGCCGCTAATAAAAAAAAGCGGCAACAGGGTCATGCCTATGACAGCCGTTGTCCCATTATCAGGCTCTATAAGCACAAGAAACATTGGAAAAGCGATCACACCCATCATCTTGCAAAAATCTACAAAGCTCACCTCCAGCTTTGTACGCGCTGTGATCCAATTGATAAAAGCCATAGGAAGAAGATATTTAACAAATTCAGAGGGCTGAATAGTAAACGCACCCACTCCCACCCAACGATGCGCTCCATTGCGTACCTTCCCAATTCCGGGAACAAAAACTAAAATCAGAAGCAAAGTGATCAAAAACAATAAAATAGGAGCGAAGCGAAGTAAGTGAACATAACCCACTCTCCAAATCATCAAAGCAATTAAGATGCCTGCAAAAGCGTATACAATCTGACGCAATAGCGCCTGATGAACACTTTTATCTAAAGAACGATCCAAAATTTCTGCCGAAGAGGTATTGAACACCATCATTAACCCCAAAGCAAAAATAAACGTCATACAAATGAGTATGAGTAACCGCATCAACGAATTCTAAGTTTGTCTCCTGGACGAAGACGTTTTGCTTTGTAATCATCCAACTCGTTGATACGCAACAAATCCTCTAATTTAATCTTATTTCTTGAAGCGATGAGCCAAGGGTTATCTCCCTCTCTTACAGTATAATACTCTGCTTGCGAAGGCAAAGAGGGCGCAACGGGTGCACTTGACTTAGCTTCTGATAAAGGAATTTGTAATACTTGCCCCACCTTGAGCTGGGTTGTACTCAAGTTATTGGCACGCATTAGAGTCGCTACAGTTGTATTATTGGCCTTGGCGATCTTTTCTAAAAAATCCCCCTTTTTAACTGTCACATTGACAACTTGCTGGGTCTCTGCTTGATTCAAAACAGGTGATTTTTTAACAACCGGAACAGGATCTGGAAGAGCTAACACTAAATTTTCAGAAGAGGCTTCTTCTGATTGTTGTTTTTCAGTTTCTGCTAATGTTGGAACAGAAGAGACAAATTGCTCTAGTAAATCGTCTGAGGGAGAAGCTGGGTCACAAGCTAACTCCACAACAGGCGCCTTCGCTTTAGAACGTTTGGGTTCTGCATCATCAGAGCGCATCGCTGTTGCAAACAAAACCAGCAGTAGTCCAGCATTGACAAGAACAGCTACAATTATCGTATCTCTGCGGCTCATAATTTTTCCTCCACAATTTGTCTAAATTTCTCCCCTCTATCTTGGTAGTCCTTAAACTGATCAAAACTTGAACAGCCGGGTGACAAAAGAACACTACCTCCTACAGAAGCAATTTTTACGGCCTCTGTAACCCCCAACTCCATCGAATCAACAAGCTTTACGCTACATTCTCCAGCCAACTCATTTTGAATCCGCCTAGCCGCTTGGCCAAAAGCAAATACCTGAATCACTTTGTTGCGAAAAGGGACAACCCAATCTTTAAACGATCCCCCTTTATCTACGCCTCCACAAAGCAACACCACCGGCGCTTTTATAGATTCCACAGCTTTATTAACAGCATCCACACTTGTCGCTTTGCTGTCATTGATAAAAGCAACACCATTCACCGTCCGAATCCATTCCAACCGGTGTTTGGGTTTTTCAAAAGATTCTACAGCCTTTAGCAACACGCTTTCTGTCACATCGGTGAGAGCGTACGCCGCTGCCAAATTTTCTAAATCATGCAAATAAAGAGAAGATCTGCTATCTCTATAACCTAGAGACAAAATCGTTTCAACCTTTTCCTTAAATTTTATCCCGTTTTTTTGCATATGATAAAAACGCGCTTCTTTTTTTAAACAAAGTGCAATGCGCTTCTTTGCTAATTGATACGCTTCAAAAGAGGGATACCTATCCAAATGGTTAGGGGTGATATTCAAAATCACCGCCGCATCTAAAACAGCCTGCGCACTCACCGTTTCGAGCTGATAAGAGCTTAATTCAACAACAAAAAACTCCGCCTCATTTTCTATCTGCGAGAGCACAGGGACCCCTATATTGCCAACAGCCACAGCTTTTTTGCCGGCGTGCTCTAAAAGATGAGTTGTTAAAAGAGTTGTTGTTGTTTTTCCATTGGAACCTGTAATTCCAAAGACTTTTTTATTTCTCTTTTTAAGTTCTGCTAAACCTAAATCGATCTCTCCAACAAGCGGAATTGCATGAGCACATGCTGTTTTAACCCAAGGATGAGAAAGCGGAACACCAGGAGATTTAACAACAAGATCCACTCCCTTTGGATCAAAAAAATCATCTCCTTCAAGCGAGCAAACCTCATCCCCTCTGTTTTGAAGATACTCTAATGCTGCCCGGCCACTCACTCCTAATCCAAAGACACATACTTTCATTGAAACTTCAAGGTTGCGATGCCAATAATGGCAAATAAAAGACCCATGATCCAAAAGCGAAGCACCACTTTTGTTTCAGCCCATCCCTTATATTCAAAATGGTGATGTAGAGGAGCGCACAAAAACAGCCGCTTCTTTTGACGCAACTTATAACTCCCCACCTGCAACATTACAGAGAGCGCCTCAATCACAAACACACCTCCTACAATACTCAACAAAAGCTCCCGCTTTAAAAGCACTGCCGAGACACCCAAAATCGCGCCCAAGGTCAATGAGCCTGTATCCCCCATAAACACTTGAGCCGGATGCCCATTGTACCACAAAAATCCTAAACAAGCTCCCGCAACCGCCGCCAAATAAATCGCGATTTCTCCACTCCCTTCGATATACAAAATATGTAAATAGCGAGAAAGATCGAGATTATTGGAGATAAAAGCAATCAAAGCAAAAGCGCTCGCAGCGAGCATCACAGTGCCTGTGGCTAGCCCATCGAGCCCATCTGTAAGATTCACAGCATTCGAGGTTCCTGTGATCACAACAACGATAAATAAAATTAAAAAAAGCAATCCAATGCTTTTAAACTGCACCGCATGCTCTTTAAAAAAGGGAACATATAATCTAGCAGCATAGTCTTTTACACTCAAAATACTCACGCCCATCTTAGCTTGAGGGGGAGCAAACCACGCTCCGTTATGAAAAAGCTCGGTCACAGGACCCCATAGCAAATAAAAAGCGACTAACAACGCAAAGGAGCCTTGTACCAGCAGCTTTTTTTTGCCACTCACCCCTTTTTTATTTTTATAGCGTAATTTTAGGTAGTCATCTACACCACCAAGCGTTCCTATGACAATGGTTGTTAAAAATAGTAAAAGAGTAAAAGAACTTTGAATATCCATCCATAAAAAAAGAGAAACTAAAAGGGCAAATAGAATGAGCACGCCACCCATTGTAGGTGTTTCATTTTTATTGCGATGCAGCTCACCTAAAAGAGGGCAATCTTCGCTACGCACCCGATCACCCACCTTCCATTCGTAGAGTTTTTTGATAAAAAGTTTTCCAAATAAAAGCGTGACAAGCCAAGAGGTAATGGCAGCCAGTGCCATCCGAGTGGAGCAATACGTGAAAACAGCGGGAAGCTTGGTTCCAAATAGCTCGCAAAAAAAAGTCATTAAGAGAAGAAACATACACCGTTATTAAAGCGGATGCTTCTTAATTTTTCTAGCTCAAATTCTCTTTAGATGTCGCTAAATGTGTCAACAGTGAAGTTTTGAATATTCCAAATTCTATCGATGGATACGACTCTTTTTTTCCTGCAATGTATAACAAAACATATTTCTGCATTTCCCACGCCACTTGAGCGCGCATGACCCCATAGAGTTCTAAGTATTCGGGCCTAAATTGCAATGTTCCAATGAGGTCTTTCCAGTTTTTTGCGTTTTGAATATCCGAAATAAACTTTGTCGCATTGCCATCTTGCAAAATCGAGCTCTTTCTTTGTGCCAGCTCTGAAATCCCCTGCGCTGAAAAAACAAATAAAGGAGTTAAGATAGCGCTGGTAAAAAAAAGAGACGCTGCAACAACTATGTGAGCCTCTAATCCCAAAAAAATAGAGGTCACAAGGGCGACAGCAGACAAAGCTGCGCATCCATACAAGACACCTTCTAACTTCTTAAATCTTTGAGCATCCTTTTGGCTTCGAATCTCAGCTTCAC
>JAJACO010000001.1 GCA_022601475.1 Chlamydiales bacterium | reverse complement strand
TCATGATGTCGCTTATGCGACATAAACGCAGCCTAGCACTTTGTCGAACAAGGCTTGAGATTAAAAAATCATTTGATTCTGCCTATTCTGCCCGCCGTCAGGCGGATCCTGTTAATTTGAGATTCAAGTTGATAAACAGCTTACTTCCAAAAGCTAAAACCCAAAGTTCAGGCTAATATGTAAAATATTTAATTGAATGCATTATACCATATGTACTATCTTCGTTCGAGATCCCCCAACTGCCGGCTACTAAAGTGGCCGTCAGGCGGATCTTGTTAACCTGAGCTTCGGATTGATAAACATTTTTTTTCAAAAGCTAGAATCCAAAGTTCAGGTTATTAGACTAAAATTAAAATTTTTAATTACCCGCTATTCTTCATGACTGGCTCTGTGAAGAAAAAATCTCAGGCGTTGAGAACTCACCACAAAAGCTACTGAATGCTGGACAGGCTAGCGAGAGACTGTTGAGCTATTCTAGATAAGAATCTGGGAAAACTAAGTCCCCTTATTTCAAGTCTAATTGACTTAAGTCCATATCTGCTACTAAGTCATTCACAAGAGCGTTTGGAATTCTAGAAAGTAGTTTGCCACTTGCAATCGCTGCGGTTGCACTGACCAAGCTTAAGGGGATAGGAATAACATAACCGCCCACAGTGTACGCATTGTACACGCCAAATGCGGCAGCCCCCCTGTCACCAGTGCGGTGCTTAGAGCTAACTTGATGTGTTTTTCAGCTGGGAAATATGAGGTAGCTTTATTTGCTATTGCATTTTCTGTATCGTAAATAGCTTTAAGTGCCGCCTTGGTAACATGGAAAGTGCAATCTGTAGCACACAAATTAAGAGCTAGTAGTCCTCCCGCAAACTTTCCTACAACCTTACCTACTTCTTCACCATACTTTTGCCCTGCCTGAACAACATCGGAATAATTTCTGCTTTCATTAATCATAACACCTTCCTTTTTTAAGGTTTATGTTAAATTATAACAAAATTAAGAATTCTGTTTAATATGTAAAATTATTTTAATTGATTAAAATTAATTTTTTGTAACTAATTCAATAAAAAAATAAAATTATTCGAGATAAGTAAAAAATAGGACTTTGTTGCATAAATCGCCACCGAGAACACAAGAGATCACAGAGAAAATATGAGAGAAATCAATTGGGGAATTCTTTGAGTAGCTCGGGAAGGTTTGTTAGCTGCTTCCACTCTTTCATCCCTTCTCCCCATACATAAGAGCTTAGAGCGATCTCTTGAGCTTTCCATTTTTGGATAAGGTCGGGAAATTCGATGGGACCTTGCTGAGAGTGAGAGAGGTCTAAATAGTACCACATTTTTAGCCAAGCATCGCTTTTTGCGATCACCAAGGTGGATGAAGGGGAAGAAGGTGGTTGTTTTCGTTTAGGCACTAAAAAGACGGCCAATACTCCCAAGATCTGAAAGCAAAAACCGATCCAAAACCATAAGTAGGCCGAACGTCCCCGTTTTTTGGCAAAATGAGATGCAATGAGTCCCAAAATAAACCAAACAACACCGATACTGAGCAGTTGCATAATTCCCATAACTGCCCTATATTCTAAATGCATGAGAAGTAAATTACAACCGTAGAGGTTTTTATGAGTGAATCGAAAGTGGATACAAAAGAGTTTGAGCTTCCTGAAACCGTGTTTTCAAGAGATATTGAGACGCGAGTGATTCAAATTATTATTCTGCAATGTTTAGGAAAGATTGAAGGCGTGGGTTTAATTGGGGGCACGTTGATCGATACTCTTTTAGGACGTGAGATTGAGCGCATTAAGGGGATTAGTGTTGAGCAAGATAGCAAAAACCACCTTGTAAAAGTGCGCGTAGAGATCAATGTGCTTTATGGGATTTTGATTCCGGATAAAGCAGAGGAGATTCAGACTAAGATTGTTCAAGAGATCGTCCGTCTAACAGGTCTACATGTGGCAACAGTGCACGTTGTGATTAAGGGACTCATTTCAGAAGAGATTCAAGCATCTGAAGAGAAAGAAGAGCTTTATCCCGCGACTCTTTTGACCGAAGATCTAGAAGATTCTGAGTCCGCATTGTGAGATCGGATAAGCTTGTTGTCACCCTTGTAGGGCTCTTGCTTGGGATGACACTTGTTTTTTTAGGAGTATTTTTGCTACTCACTCCCTTTATTCCACTTTTTGCTCACGCAACAGTGGAATTGATTGTCTCTCATCTAAAAATCATCTCTCTTGTAGGACTCTCCTTTTTTTGTATGGGAGTGCTTGTTTTAGCGCTCTGTGCCTTTCTCTCTCGCAGACGTTATTTTCTGCTGCAAATGGGCGGCGCAGTTGTTGAGGATCGTTTGATTCAGCAATTGGCTAAACAGGGATTAGTCAAACTCTTTCCCAACCAACCGATCACTTGTGATGTGGTCATTCATAAACGACAAAGGGTTGAAATCTTTGCAAATATCCCGTATGTCTCAGAAGAGAAACAAAAGCAGACATTCGAGCAGATAGAAGCGCACTTAACAACTGTTTTGAGGCTGCAGTGTCAGCTAAAAAAAGAATTTATTTTTAATGTCGGATTTCTTCCACCTAAAAGACAATCAAACAACTGTAAAGCGTGAAATTCTTGCAGGCTGTACCACTTTTTTTACTCTAGCCTATACACTCCTTGTTATTCCCTCGATTCTCGCTCAATCGGGGATGAATCAAGGGGCTGTCTTAGTCGCGACAGCCCTTACTGGAGCTTACGCTTCATTTATGATGGGTTTTTTCGCTAATTACCCCTTTGTTTTAGGGCCAGGCATCACTTTAGCCGCTTATTTTACCTATTCTGTTGTGCTAAAGGAAGGGCATAGTTGGCAGGTGGCACTAGGTATTGTGTTTATCATAGGCGTCATCTTATTGCTTTTAAATCTGTTTCGCATTCGCCAACTCATTATTCAAGCAATTCCTCTCTCATTGCGATTAGCTACAACGGGGGGCTTGGGACTTTTAATTGCTGTAGTTGGTTTGCGAAATGCGGGGATTATTGTAAGCCATCCCATTACATTTCTTTCGTTTGGAGATCCTGTTTCGGTTGTGCATGTCATGACTGCAGTGGGCTTGATTGTCATGGGAGTTCTAATGGTGTACCGCATTCCTGGAGCGATTTTCTTAGGGATTGTTTTTGTTTGGGCTTTGAGCTTGAGTCTCGGATTGGCAGAGTGGAAGGGTTTTATAGCTCTCCCTGAGTCAATCATGCCCACTTTTTTAAAGCTAGATGTTCGCTCTGCATTTGAACTGCGTCATTTAGGAGTTGTAATTTCCTTTTTGTTTGTTTCTCTGTTTGATTCGACAGGTACATTGATAGGGCTTGCAGAAGAAGGGGAATTTTTAGTGGAGCATGGACCTTATGAAAAAATAAGCCGCTTTCCTAGAGTGACACGCGCTTTAATGCCTGATACAACCGGCACCATGCTAGCCCCTCTTTTAGGGACAACGGGTGTGGCTGTCTATCTAGAATCAGCTGCGGGAATTAGTGTTGGGGGAAGAACCGGTTTAACGGCTGTAACTGCAGCAGTTTTATTTCTCATTGCCCTATTTTTTGTCCCTTTTGCTACATCTATTCCACTTTTTGCAACAGCCCCGGCCCTCATCATTATAGGTGGAATGATGCTTAAGCTTGCAGGAAGGCTGAATTGGGAAGACCCTTCCGAGTGGGTGCCGGCTTTTGCGACTCTGATACTGATCCCGCTCACCTTTTCTATCGCGATTGGAATTGCTGTGGGGTATATCACTTACTGCAGCATTAAGCTTTTGACCAAAAGAGCCAAGCAGGTGCATTGGCTTTCTTGGGTGCTAGCTATTTTGTTTATTCTGAAGTTTGTTTTTTTTCCAGTAAGCTAAGAGATAAAAGGGTTTCTATGTCCTTGTGGGTCATTCCTTTGACTTCTTTCCATTTATCGGGAGAAGCTTCTAGAATTCTTTTTAGGCTGCCAAAATGTTGAAGTAGGCGCTTTTTTTTGATAGGTCCGATCCCCGGAAGAGCATCTAGGCTGCTAGCTAGACTTTGTTTGCCTCGCCGCTGTTTATGAAAAGAGATGGCAAAACGGTGTGCCTCATCTCGTATGCGCTGCAAAAAGAAAAGGAGCGGAGAATTGACTTTGAGACTGTAGGGCTCTTGTCGCCCCGGAACAAAAATTTGCTCAGCTCTCATCCCTTTATCATGACGTCCCTCTTCCTTAGCTACGCTTAAGATATCTACGGTGCTGATATCTAGTTCCGAGAGCACTTTGCAGGCGAGGTTGAGGTGCCCTTTGCCTCCGTCGATGACGATTAGATCGGGAAGAGCTCCCTCTTTTTTAGCTTTTGTATAGCGCCGTTTTAAAACCTCTTTTAAAGCCCCATAGTCATCAGAAGCTACAGCCTCTTTAATTTTGTATTTGCGGTAGTGTGAAGAAGCCTTTTCTCCATTGATAAACACCACCATAGCGCTAACGGGCTCTGATCCAGAGATATGAGAGTTGTCAAAACATTCAATTTTTTCGGGGTAATGCGTGAGTTGCAAGCGCTCTTCGAGTTGGATTAACAGTTGCTCTTTTTGGTCTTTATCTCCTTTTTCTTTGCTAAAGCACGCCTTTGCATTTGCCTCAGCGATAGCGAGAAGAGATTTTTTATTTCCCTTCTGCGGAAAAATCAAGCTACATGTGCGTTTTTTTTGAATGGAGATCATTTCGCAGAGGGTTTTTGCTTCTTTAAGAGGAAGTGGAAG